>JAOIOX010000001.1 GCA_028140765.1 Prochlorococcus sp. AH-736-N03
CATTATCTGCTACACACATTCCTAAACATCTAACACCATTTGACGCAGTCCTTTTGCAATGATTACATAAAATGGGATCATTCTCAGAAGTAAGATTAATTTTTGAATTATTTTGGTCTTTAAAGCTTATTAACTCTTGTGTTGAATCAAATAGAGCCATTCTTAGAATCATCACTTGAGTCGATACTAACAACAAGTGAAGCATTAGTGTTGGAAGAGGGTATATCCATAATTTTTACAGTTTCTTTAGGCTCATCAATAACTTGATTGTCTTCAGCACTTTCATCAACTGCACAAGCCTCAAGAGCCTCTCGAAGAAGTGAATCAAAAGTTGCACCAGGCAATCTATGTCTAGCAACCTCAAGAAAGGTTCTCGGTAACGATTCAGATGCGGCATCTCGTAAAGCAGGATTATTCTTTCTATGTTCTTGTTCTTCTTCTATTGATTTAATAAACCTAAGTGTGACGTCTCTTTTAGTAGAAGCTTTTATCAGCGTATCGTTTTCCGGATTGCTAACATTAGGTTCATTTTCAAGATCATTAAGTCTTTTTTCCAAACTATTCAAAACTTCATTAGCTTCTTTACTAATATGCGCTAATTGACCATCAGACAAATTAGGTAAATCAGCGACAAAAACTTTCCCATGATCCCTTAGTGTCAAGAAAGTTGGTCTTGGGCCTTGCGCCTGTCTACCATTTGATTCAGAATTATTACCTATTGGTCTTTTTGGAGGTGTAGGGCCAGCTGAACTACGTCTACGTGTAATTCTTTGATTATTTGCAAAGGGCATTGAATAAAGGTTAAATCTTAATACTTAAACTTCCGATATAATTCGGTGGTAATTTTATTATATTACACCTAACTTTTTCATTTGGGTATAAAAAATAATTTTTTAAAACTCGTTGAAAAAAGATAAAAAAATTTAAGTTAAAATTTCTGGCAAAAATTTACTAATTGTTGAATTATTTTTTCGCACTATCTTTCCAATTTCCCAACTATCTATATCATAATCTTTACAGATACTTAATATCGCGTCCTTAAATTTTTTATCAATAATTAAACAAAATCCAACTCCAAGATTGAAAGTATTCCAAAAATCTTTTTCAGGAATAGATCCTTGTTCTTTAAGGAATTTAAATAAAATAGGTATATCCCAAGAACTGGTATTGATATAAGGAATAAAATCAGAAGGAATACATCTTGGTAAATTTTCTGGAATTCCTCCTCCAGTTATATGAGACATTGCTTTAATTTCTATATTTTCAGATAATACTTGGTTAATCACATTATTGTAAATTTTTGTAGGTTTCAATAACTCATCATAAAAACTTAAGTGAGAAACTTTTTCAAATTCCTTTTCTATTTGATTATTGTTTTGAATAATTTTTCTTACTAAACTAAAACCATTACTATGAACTCCATTACTTTTTAAAGCAATTATTAAGTCATTTTCAGAGACTTTTTTACCATTAATAAGCTTATCCTCATCGACTATTCCAACACAAAATCCTGCAAGATCATACTTATTTTTTGAATAAAATCCTGGCATTTCAGCAGTTTCTCCGCCGAGTAATGAACAGTTATTTTCTCCGCAGCCATGTGAAATTCCTTGAACAACCCTCAATAATTGTTTCTTATCAAGCTTACCAGTAGCAATATAATCCAGAAAAAATAACGGTTTTGCACCACTAGTAATGATATCGTTCATGCACATAGCAACTAAATCAATACCAACCTCAAAGTGAAAGTTTTTACTTTGGGCTAATTCTAATTTTGTTCCAACACCATCAGTTCCTGAAACAAGAACTGGTTTTTTAAAACTATCGATAGGAATTCTAAACAAGCCTCCGAACCCGCCAATACCCTCAATCACATTAGATGTATGAGTTCCTTCAACTGCCTCTTTAATTTCAGAAACAAATTCTCGTCCAGCTTCTATGTCAACACCTGATGTTTTGTAATCCATGAAATAATAATGATAGACTTTCCCTATATAGATATTCCTCCTAAGATTGCTTTTGTCCAGTAATTATTTATCAAATAGATTTATTTTTTAAAAAGAAAGTGAAGAACGTAATAATAAGGAAAACTGAAGAAATAGAAAATTGGAAGAGAAATATAAATAGTGAAATTAACTTTATTCCAACAATGGGTAATCTTCATGATGGACATATAAAATTGATATCAACAGCAAAAAATGACAATTCTAATGTTAATTTAGTAAGCATTTTTATTAATCCACTTCAATTCGATAACAAGTTAGACTTAGAGAATTACCCTAAAACAATTGATAATGATATAAAAATCTCCTTTTCAAATGGCGCAGATGCCATCTTCATCCCAAGTAATGAAGATATATATCCACCAAATAATAAAAATATTAAATTCCTAAAAGCTCCAATAGAATTATCTTCTGCATTATGTGGATTAAATCGAATTGGACATTTTGATGGCGTATGTACAGTAGTTTATAGATTACTTAATCTCATCAAGCCTAAAAACCTTTACTTAGGGGAAAAAGATTGGCAACAACTTTTAATTTTAAAAAATCTTGTCCTAAAAGAGAAATTAAATGTTGCTATTAAATCTATTCCTACACAAAGAGATTTTGATGGAATTCCTTTAAGTTCGCGTAACGTGCATTTATCAAAAAACGAAAGAAAATTGATCAGTTTTTTTTCAAGTGAGTTAGTAGAAGCAAAAAAAATTTTTCAACAAGAAAAAAAGATCAATTTAAACAAAATAATAAAAAAGTTATCTGCAAAAAAAATTTCAATTGAATATTTAGAACATTTACACCCTCATACACTCCAAAAAGCAAAACTTGAGGATAATATTTCGTTACTTGCTGGTGCGATAAGATGTGGAAAGACAAGATTAATTGATCACGTTTTTCTAATGAAAAGAAGTCCGATCATTGCAATTGATGGTCCTGCAGGATCAGGTAAAAGTACAGTAACTAAGTTAATAGCGAAGAAACTTAAACTTTTATATTTAGATACTGGGGCAATGTATAGGGCATTGAGTTGGCTTATGATAAAAGAAAATATTGATTATAAAAAAGAAAAAAATTTACAGAATATTCTTAAAGATGTTTCTATTGTTTTCAAGTCGAATGTAAATTCACATCAGGATGTTTATGTTAATAACTACTGCGTTACTGATGAAATTAGGTCGCAAAAGATAAGTTCCATCGTTTCTAAAATTTCCTCAATAAAAGAAGTAAGAAAATTCTTAGTAGAAGAACAAAGAAAAATTGGAGAATCAGGCGGACTTGTAGCTGAGGGAAGAGATATAGGAACTACTGTTTTTCCACATGCAGAACTTAAAATATTTTTAACTGCTAGCATCGATGAAAGAGCAAAAAGAAGAAAATCTGATAAAAATAGTAAAGACTCACAAGAAATAGACCTTCATACATTAAAAGAACTTATAAAGATAAGAGATTTTGAAGATTCCAATAGGGAAATTTCACCTCTTATAAAAGCGAATGACGCAATAGAAATTATTACGGATGGATATTCAATTGATGAGGTAGTGGATAAAATTATTGATCTTTATAATGACAAGATTCCTAAAGAAACTGCGATCAATTAAATTCAAGAAATACTTTCCAAAAAACCGTTTACAGAATCTTCTAAAATATCAAGGACATAATCGAATCCCTCATCACCTCCAAAATATGGGTCAGGAACTTCTTGCTCATTAAAAACTGATCTAAAATCTTGTATTTTTTTAATTGATGCAAAATCATTTGAAGATTTTCTATTTTTAAGATCTTGAATATTTCTAAAATTTGAATCGTCCATCGCAAGTATATAATTAAATTCTTCAAAATCTTTGCTAGTAATTTGACGAGCCTTGCTTAGGATATTTATACCTCTTCTATCTGCCGCAATTCTCATCCTAGAGTCAGCTTTTTTTCCAATATGCCAACTCCCAGTTCCAGCAGAATCTACAATAAAGCCATCGGTTAATCCTTTTCTTTCAAGTAGACTTATAAAGATAGCTTCTGCTGCAGGAGACCTACAAATATTTCCCAAACATACAAAAAGAACAGAAATTTTTTTCATATGATTTCAAATTTCATTAAATTATAAGACTTTTAAGTAGTAAATAAAACTTCTTTAATTAAAGATTCAGTATATTCTTTACCAAACAAACTCGACAACATTGGTCTTGCTGGATCGTTATCTCTTCTATATTTCAAATAATTATTTTGACCATTGATTAATTCTTTTTGTTGTTCCTTATTGGCTTCTTTGCTTTCGAAAAGAATTTCCAAATACAAATTAAGATATTCCCTAAATGAAGTATAAAGCTGATTAGCAATTAAAAAATCACTTCTCTCTTCCTTTGGTAATTTTGACCAGATTACCCCCGGAGAAAAAAATCTAGCTACATCTTCAGGCATTTTTTCAGCTAATGGGAGTGATGCATGACAATGATTTTTGAGTTTTATGAGTTTTTCTAATAACTCATTATTGTACTGATTTTGTATTTTTAATGAAGGCTGAAAATCTAATACTAGTAGATGACTATTCGGGAGAGAAACAAAATCTACTCCAAAAAATGGGACATTATAAATAGTATTAGGAATTATTAAAAAATTTAAAACAGAATAATTTGGACTATTTATACAAACTGCTCTTGCGAATTGAATTCTTTTTTTATGCGTTACACCCCAAGTAGAGAGATTCACATTTTTTTTTGATTTTTTTGAACCATAAGTTGAATCTTTATAAGAATATTCCGAGGGAATTATTTTCTCTAGACAATTATATTTACTTAAATTATTAGTTAAATATCTTAGAAAATTATGCCATCTCCAATCTGGCCTGTAAAAAATAGTATCTTGTATTAACATTCAATGAATAATCTCATTATTTAAGGTAAAAAGAAATTTATTGATAAATTTTTTTGTCCATTTTTCCCCAAAAAAAGATTTAAACAATTTATCTGCAGGGTCTTTTTCAAAACTGTACTTATCATATTTAATTTGATTAATCTTTATTTCTTCTGCGTTTAAAAATTGATTAGCAGGATTCGATTTATAAATGTTCAAATAGTTATTTACAAATGAATTGAATACATTATTTAAATCTCTATCAAGATTTAATTTATTCCCTCTACATATAATCACCCATGGGGAAAAATACTTTTTTGAATCATATATATTCTTCATTTTATTATTATCAAATTCAGAATATTTTTTCTTGATACTACTTAAACTTGAACAATATTTCTCAAGATAATTGCCTTCTTGAATTAAAGGTTGATAATCAAGTATTGCTAATAACTTTTGAGAAGTTCCAAACCATAAAATATCTGCTCCTAAAATAGGCATTTCACTATCAAAATTTGGATATGCGACTGTATTAAACACTTGCAGTTTGTTGCCACCATCTAATCTTGTTATTCGCCACTTTCTATATTCGGGAGATGAAAAAAGCCAATTTTTAATAATATATTTTGAATCTTCATTATGATGTTCTTTGAATTCGCTAGATATTTGTACTTCATGACCATTTAATTCATCAATATTGGTTTTAAGGAAATCAACTAATGAATCAAACATAAATTACTAGGTCTCGGTGCTTCCTTTCCTTACTTTTTTTGTAATGTAATTAAATACAATCTTGCCTAAAACAGCAATCAAATTTCCTTCAAGCTCCTTAAACATTTTCATATTGTAAGTAAAAGCTTGATTAGCTTCATCAATAATTTGATCAGCAGTCTTTTGATTTATTGGAAGTTGATTCAAAGTAAAGGAATATTCCTCCTTGAATTTCTTTTCATCAGGAATTAATTCAAACTCATAAAAATTTAAACCATCATTTCCCTGTAAATTTAATGCTTTTTTAGCGATCCTTTTCAAAATTTGCCCCCCAGATAAATCACCTATATAGCGAGTATAGTGGTGACCAACCAATAACTCTGGTGAATTTTTTGCGACATCTCTGATTCTTTCAACATACTCTTTTGCTGAGTTAGAAATATGAATTTCATTCTTCCAGTTTTCACCAAAATAAAATTTTAGATCATTTACAAGTGTTTCTTTCCTAAATAATGATTTAAAACCTATAGGTTTTATTACGGGATGTTCTTCATTGACCAATCTTTCAATTTCATCTTCCATAGCTTCATAAACAAAATATAAATCGCTTATTAATTTTCTATAAGAATTTTTTTCAACAACTCCTTTTAAAAAACAAGCCACAAAGCCAGTATTTTCTGCCATAGTGTGGGATTTTTTTGTCCCTTCTCTTAATTGTCCTGCAAGAGCAACTGCCATATATTTTGAATTATTTTTGTAAGTGTATTTAATCTACAAGGAAAATACATAAAACAGCTAATTTTTGTTACCAGCGGATGTTGTAGAGAATAGCTTATAAAGTTCTTTACAAACCAAAAAAAGGTTATCTTTTTGTTTTTTTTGCGGTAGATGAGTGCCAGTCATTTCCCAATCTCCGATAGTAGCCACTCTCCATCTCTCGGATGGAACAATCATACCTCGCATTATTATTCCCAACAATTTCGGGACTCTGTCATTAGTATCATTTTCAATTCTTAATTGTAAGAGTATTGCTCTACATTCAATAAGTGGACTCCAACCAGGGAAATGAAACGCAAAATCAATAGTATCTTGCATGGATTCATTATTTGAATTTTCCCAAGGACTAAAGTTTACGCTTGCATCTGGAAAATATTTCCGAAACAAGGATGCTGTAGAAGCAATTTTATTAGCTATTTCAACATTACTTACATTTGAACTTGCATTCATAAGTAACTTAGTATTTTTCTGAAAAATGACATAATTTGCCTTAATTTGCTTATTAAATACTTTTTCTTTTAATAAAGATGTTGAAATGCTGATGAATAAAGTATTCTCTATTCACATTTGGATAATAAATTTCTAGGTTTTAAAGAAAATAACTCATCGCAAATTACAATACGAGGAAATTCAATGAGTTATCTTTTATTAATTCAATGCTATGCCAAAATTTGAAAAATTAACTTTACCTGATGAGGGCGAGATAATAACTTTTAATCAAGGCAAACCTAATGTTCCTAATAATCCAATTGTCCCATTTATTAGGGGAGACGGTACTGGAGTTGATATTTGGCCTGCTACTCAAATCGTTCTTGATTCAGCGATTAAAAAAAGCTATGGAGATGAAAGAAAAATTAATTGGTTCAAAATATATGCAGGTGATGAAGCTTGTGAACTTTATGGAACATATAATTATCTCCCGCAAGATACCATTGAAGCAATCAAACACTTTGGTGTAGCCATCAAAGGTCCTTTAACGACTCCTATCGGTGGAGGTATTAGATCCCTTAATGTTGCATTAAGGCAAATCTTTGATTTATATAGCTGTGTTAGACCATGCAAATATTATTCAGGAACTCCAAGCCCTCACAAAAATCCCCAAAATTTAGACGTTATTGTTTATAGGGAAAATACTGAGGATATCTACATGGGAATTGAATGGGAAGCGGAGGATAATAATTGCCTTGAATTAATTAATTACTTAAATAACGTTGTCATACCAAAAAGTAAAAATTTAAAACTTAGATCCATACCAAACGGATCAGGTATTGGAATAAAACCAGTTAGTAAATCTGGTAGCCAAAGGCATATTAGAAAAGCCATCGAACATGCTAAAAGATTATCAGGAGATAAAAGGCATGTGACTCTTGTTCATAAAGGGAATATTATGAAATATACAGAAGGTGCATTTAGAGATTGGGGATATGAATTAGCAGTAAATGAATTTAGAAAAGATTGTATTACAGAGAGAGAAAGCTGGATTTTAGATAATATTCAGAAAAATCCAGAAATCACAATTGAAAATAATGCTCGAAAAATTGAACCAGGTTTTGACAAGCTTACAAATAATAAAAAAGCATTCATTTGTGAAGAAATTAAAGAAGTTATTGCATCAATATCAAATTCTCACGGAGATGGAAAATGGAAAGAACTAATTCTTGTTGATGATCGGATAGCTGATAGTATATTTCAACAAATTCAAACTAGACCTCAAGAATATTCAATTCTTGCAACATTAAATCTTAATGGAGACTATGTTTCTGATGCAGCAGCTGCAATTGTTGGAGGCCTAGGCATGGCTCCCGGTGCAAATATTGGAGATAATGCAGCAATTTTCGAAGCTACTCATGGTACCGCTCCAAAACATGCAGGCTTAAACAAGATTAATCCAGGCTCAGTAATTCTTAGTGGTGTAATGATGCTTGAATATTTTGGTTGGGATGAAGCAGCTAGCTTAATTACTAACGGTTTAAGTAAGGCAATAGAGCAAAAAAAAGTCACCTATGATCTAGCGCGCTTAATGGAACCAAAAGTAGAACCCTTATCCTGCAGCAGTTTTGCTGAAGAGATTATCTCAAATTTCTAATTTTAAAAATTATCTTTATTTTCAAAAACTTTCCAAATATTAACAAGTGAATCTTTTGTGCCAATATTTCCAGGATGAGTAACAATAGGAAGTTTTTCGCCATTTTTTAGGTTGTAAGTTACCACTGAAATACCTGTTAAAATTTGTCCTTCAAGATAAACATAATCTGCTTTAAGTCCATTACTGAGAATCAAATTTGTTGTTATGCCACCTTTTGAAATCAAATATCCTATTTCATACTTCAAATCTGCGACTAATTCAGCAATAAAACAAGCAAGTAAATTATAAAAATTAAATAGTTCAGAAGAATCTAAGGACATAAATTTTCTTGAAGTGAACAAAACAGGAGTTTTTCCTTTCTCAAAAGAAATTCTAATTTCTTTCAAAAATTTATTTTTAAATAAATGCCTACGCTTCTTATTATTAACTGATGAAGTAATCTTAAAGAATTCAAAAACATCTAATTCAATTGGATTGCAATTACTTATCTCTAATAAATTATTCAATTGTATTGTTGAAAGTTCTACATAAGATCCAACAATTATCAGCCCTGGAAGAAAACTCTTTTCTTTATTTCTTATTCTTAAATTAGAGAAAAATATTTCACTTTGAGAGACATTTTGTTTCTCAGAAATTGAACTTATAAAACTTGCTGCAGTTCGGAAAAGGAATTTTTTGTGTTTTATTAATTTTTTAATTACTGAAGAAAATTTTTTTAGTTGAGCATAATTTTCAACATCTACAATTACATGTTTATTATTCTTCAAGTTCTTTAGTGTTTTAAAAACAATATTATTTTCTTCATCATTTAGC
Organism: Prochlorococcus sp. AH-736-N03; assembly: GCA_028140765.1. GTDB lineage: Bacteria > Cyanobacteriota > Cyanobacteriia > PCC-6307 > Cyanobiaceae > Prochlorococcus_A. Next base: position 9,235 of record JAOIOX010000001.1, read on the forward strand.
ATTTCGATATCTGACAATAAGAGATTTTGAATATCTTCAAAATTTATTTGAGATTTACTCTGCTGAAATAAAAGATTCTTGACATTACTTGTTTCATATCCAAAAATTTTATCTGTTGCAAAAATTGTTTGACTGATAGGGGTTTTATCAACAAAATGAGATCCATTAATTGTTAATCTTTTACCCTCTATGAAAGCTGGAATATAAAAAGTAGCATCAAAAGGACCTAAACAACTATTTAAAGCACTTGGCTCTAAAAAGTTATGTCCTCGAAGAGTAGAGTCTCCTCTACTTATAAAAATAATTTCTTCTTCATAGTCTTGATAAGCAATTACAGTCTTAAGATTTTCGCAAATTTCTTCTATTCTTAATTTGGCATCATTTTCCGAAAGTGACCTTGTGTTAGCCAAAATAAAAAATAAATTAGATTTAGATTCAATACCTTTTACTAACGTTGAGCAGTCCCACTTAAGTAGTAACATGCAATCATAAACAGTTTGAGAGCCTGTAGGATCATCATCTATAACGACAAATTTCATAAGTATTGCGTAATTACTTAAGAGATTTTATTTGTATTGAAGCATTTAACCTTTTACTATCATTTGAAGAAATCATAATGTTTCTAAATCCATCAACAAAAGAATTTCGTGGACTAGTCCAAGGTTCGAGACATATCATTTTTCTGGGAGGATCACTCCAAATAACGCCTAAATCAAAAGGGTATGGGTGATTTAAAGTTACCTGTCTTTTAAAAATTTTATCTCGAAAGGAGCTTCTACCGGAAGTATACATAAGTAGATCAACTCCTAAATTAATCTTGCTTAATTCATCCAAAGTATTAGTTATGATATTTCTATGTTGATCCTGACAATTAAGCGGATTATCAAAAAACTCTAAATTTTTGAAATCTGAAACATTAAAGTAAGGATGTAAACCAAGATTTATTGGCATAGAAAAGTCTGTTTTGTTATAGATTATAATTTCAAATTCTATACAGTTAATCTTCAAGGTAACTTCTATTCTTAGTTCGAAATCGAAAGGATAATATTTTTTTGTTATTTCAGATGCATTTAAGAATAAGCATAAAATTTTTTCATTATCATTGAATGAGTATTGCCATTGCAAATCCCTAGCGAAACCATGTTGTGGTAATTGCAAATAATCATATCCAAATACTGAACTAGAAGTATTGAGATTTCCACATATTGGAAACAAGATTGGGATGCCTCCCCTAATACTTTTTGTCTTATCCATAAATCTTTTTTCATCGAAATAGAGTATTTCATTACCATCCGAAACCCAATTCGTAATAACGCCTCCTCTTTCAGGGCAAAATTTAATGTAGTTGTTTTTATCTAATTGAAAGACAAAAATTCCTTGGTCTTTATTAGATAATTCAAGTTTCACAATTATTACTTAAAGAGAATCAACCCAATCCAAAATATACTGATTAACTAATTCAGGTATCTCATCATGAGGACAATGTCCTGCATCAAGAATAATTTCTTTTGTATTCTTTGGTGTAAATTTTTTGTATAGATTCCTTTTTTTTGGAGTGTTCATCCATGGATCTTTCCCTCCCCAAAGAAGTAATAATGGTGCATTTAGTTTTGCGAATAACTTATCTAAAGGCAATCCCTGAGGACCTGATGGGTTAAATACACTTCTAAAAACATTAAAAGCTCCGAAATCTAGAGAAGGCTTCCTGATTGACTCAACTAAAAAATCATCAACATTTTTTTTATCAACATAAACTTGATTCAAAGTTTTTTTAATATTTTTTGGATTTCTCATATTCTCAAAAATTAAACGTTGAAGAACAATATTTTTCAAAAATATGCCGGCCACTGTTTCGATTGAAGTTTGTAACATATTCTTTTTGATAGTTTTTTCTTCACTAAAATATCCAGCAGCATTCAGTAATATCACTCCTGCGTTTAACTCATTTAATTCTGCTCCAGCTGCTAATGCTGCATAACCACCTAATGAATTTCCAACTACAATTGTTGGTTTTTTTATTTTCTCTTTTACATAAGCGACAACCTGATCTTTCCATAAAGATCCTGAGTATTCGACATCTTGAGGCTTAGGACTTTTTCCAAAACCGAGTAAATCCACCGCATGAACTTCGTATTTTGTACTCAAAACAGGAATATTAAATCTCCAATGATCCGTAGAGGCACCGAAACCATGAATTAATAAAATTGCGTATTCTTTTAATGTTTTCTCAGGCTTAGCTGAAACAGTATGTATTGGGTAATTTAAAAAATTCCAGTCATAATTTACATCACTATCTATCAGAGCTGATTTTTCCATTTAACGAAAATACTATATTAATTAATACTAATAAAATTATTTCCTAAAGAAGACCTACAGGATCAGCTGCAACATCATCTGAAATTTTATTGCCATCATTTGGTGGCTTATCTTTTAAAACAATTCTCAAGAGAACAGGTGCAAGAAATGTAGTTCCTATAACCATTAATAAAATAGCTGCTTCAAGAGAAGGAGTTAACAACTTAGCACTTGTTCCTAGCCCAAGGAATATTAAACCAACCTCTCCCCTAGGCATCATTCCCAAACCTACAACTAATCTATTTGTAGGTTTATCACTCGAAAATACCCATCCTGCAGCAATCTTTCCAATAATTGCTACAACTAATAAAAATCCTGCAACTACAAGAGCCGACCTACTTGTTGGATCAAGTGGATTAATAACTGATAAATCCATTCCAGCTCCTACTAAGACAAAGAAAATAGTTGCGAATAAGGATACTAAAGGTAAAACGGATTGTTGAATTGCGTGATTATTTTTAGAACTACTAAGAATCAGTCCAGCTGCAAAAGCACCTAAAGCTGCTTCCAATCCAATAGCTGTTGCGACAAAACAACATAGCACAAGTATCACAAAGGAGGCTACCACAACGGCTCCAGGAGCCTTTAATCTATCCAATAACCAGTCAAACCCTGGTGCTGCTGTTCTACTTAATGCGATAGCAGCAATAACAAATACTACAGCTGCAGCAACTAATTTAACAATAGGAGCAATTTCTAAAGTACCTCCTGCAGCAAGAGCAACAACAACAGCCAGAATTACAATTCCCAAAATATCGTCTAGCACTGCTGCACCAATGACAATCTGTCCTTCTCTGGTTTTTAAATATCCCAACTCACCAAAAACACTAGCAGTAATTCCTATACTTGTGGCTGTCATAGATGCTCCAGCAAAAACTGCTGGAATTAGATCTACCTGGAAAATAAACATTAATCCAAGAGTTCCAAAGGCAAAAGGTAAAATCACACCAGCCATGGCAACTGTAAAAGCCTGAGCTCCGACAGCTACTAATTCTTCTAACTCACTTTCTAAGCCTGTTAAAAATAAAAGAGCATATAAGCCAAGAGTTGCTACCGCTTGGAGGGATGGAAAACTTTCGAAATAAACATCAGGTACTGCTTCTGGGGGAATTGAAGCCAACGAGCTAATAACATTTACAAGTCCTTCATTTAATTCGGTTCCAGCCGAGGGCGGTATCAACAAATGGAATCCTGATGCTCCTATTACAACTCCTGCAAGAAGCTCGCCTACTATCGTCGGTAAACTTAGTCTTACTAATACTTCTGCTAATGCTCTTGCAGCTAAAAATATCAATAGAAACCTTATAACTCCTATCAACGTTTCAGCAACTTCTAAATCATGTGCACTTAATTCAGCAAGTAAACAATACATATGAATTGAGAGAAAAAATAAACTACCTAATTGGAAGATAGTTTATTGAGGGCCCACTTTAAGAAATATGTAAGAAAAAAGCAAAAATACTCAACAAGTGTGGATCTGAAGGTACAACAAAGAAATTTTCAAAAAAATGGCTATTGTCTGTTATATGGCTAATCCAATGAATTCCAACGAACCCTTCGATCTACGCTTGCCTACTCCTGGCTGCTACCTAGATCCTGAGAAAGCTGGTATGGATTCTGATGCTGTTTTTCAAGGAATGACAGCCCATCTATTTTATACCCTTGGAAAGTTAGCTACTTCTGCAAGTCCTCACGACTTGTACATGGCTTTAAGTTATGCAGTTAAAGATAGGCTAATGACAAGATATTTAGCCAGCCAAGAAGTCATAAGAAAAAAACCACAAAAAACAGTCGCCTACTTATCAGCAGAATTTTTAATAGGCCCTCAATTAAGTAATAACCTTCTAAATCTTGGAATAACTCAAGAGGCAGAAGATGCTTTAAAGAGATTTGGCATTGAATCATTGTCAACAATTCTTGAAGTTGAAGAGGAGCCCGGGTTAGGAAATGGTGGACTTGGCAGACTTGCAGCTTGTTATATGGAATCATTAGCATCTCTACAAGTTCCAGCAGTGGGTTATGGTATTAGATATGAATTTGGAATATTCAATCAGTTAATCAGGGATGGTTGGCAAGTTGAAGTAACTGACAAATGGTTAAAAGGTGGATGGCCATGGGAGCTTCCACAACCAGACGAATCATGTTTCGTTGGTTTTGGAGGTAGAACTGAAAGTTATAGAGATGATAAAGGTAACTACAGATCAAGATGGATTCCCTCTGAACATGCTATTGGAGTACCTCATGATGTTCCAGTTTTAGGATACAGAGTAAATACATGTGACAGATTAAGATTATGGAGAGCTGATGCAACTGAAAGTTTTGACTTTTATGCATTCAATATTGGTGATTATTATGGAGCAGTAGAAGAAAAAGTTGCTTCTGAAACCCTTTCAAAAGTTCTTTATCCGAATGATGGAACTGACGAAGGTAGAAGATTAAGACTCAAACAACAACACTTTTTTGTGAGTTGTTCTCTTCAAGATATGTTGAGAAGCCTTGAAAAAAGATCAATATCAATAACAGAATTCCCTAAGCATTGGACAGTCCAATTAAATGATACCCACCCTGCTATTGCAGTGGCAGAATTAATGCGACTTCTTATTGACCAATATCAAATCGGCTGGGATAAAGCTTGGAATATAACAACTTCCTCAGTTGCTTATACCAACCACACATTACTACCAGAAGCTCTAGAGAAATGGGATTTAGGTCTATTTAACGATCTTCTTCCTCGTCATCTAGAAATTATTTATGAAATTAATTGGAGATTTCTACAGCAATTAAGACTACGTTATCCTGGAGATGACAAGATCCTTCAAAAACTATCAATAATTGATGAAGAAGGCTCCAAATCAGTTCGGATGGCCCACTTGGCTACAATTGGAGCCCATCATGTAAATGGTGTTGCAGCTCTTCACTCAGATCTAATAAAAAGACAACTTCTGCCTGAATTTGCAGCATTATGGCCTGAAAAATTTACAAATGTAACTAATGGGGTTACTCCAAGAAGATGGGTTGCCTTATCTAATCCATCATTATCTAACCTTCTAGAAGAAGAAGTTGGTCCAAATTGGATAACAAATATGGAACTTCTTAAGAAGTTAGAAGAAAAAAAAGATGACAATAACTTTTTAGAAAAATTTGAGGAAACTAAACTAAATGGCAAAAGAAAATTAGCTAATTTTATCCATTCAAAAACTGGAATACTTGTAGACCCATCAAGTTTATTTGACGTTCAAGTAAAAAGAATACATCAATACAAAAGGCAACATTTAAACGCTCTTCAAATTATTGCTCAATATTTAAGAATTAAAAATAATACAAACAAATATAAAGTCCCAAGAACAATAATATTTGGAGGTAAAGCTGCACCAGGTTACTTTATGGCAAAGCTGATGATTAGATTTATAAATGGTATTGCTGACGTAGTCAATTCCGATCCAGATATGGATGGTCTACTAAGAGTTGTTTTTCTACCAGACTATAACGTTAAACTTGGTGAAATAGTTTATCCTGCAACGGATCTTTCAGAACAAATTTCAACTGCTGGAAAAGAAGCATCTGGGACTGGAAATATGAAATTTGCAATGAATGGAGCGTTAACTATTGGAACCTTAGATGGAGCTAATGTTGAATTAAGAGATCTTGTGAAAAAAGATAATTTCTTTCTTTTTGGTAAAACTGAAAGCGAAATTATGGATTTAAAAAACAATAATTATTCCCCAAAAACATTTATTGATCAATGTCCAGAACTTAAAGAGGTAATACGCCTCATTGAAATAGGCCACTTTAGCAATGGGGATAAAGAATTGTTTAAACCTTTATTAAATAGCTTGACCGGACATGATCCATTCTTTGTTATGGCTGACTTTGAAGACTACCTAAACAAACAGGATGTAGTCAGTGAATGCTGGAATAATAAAAAAGCTTGGAATAAAATGGCATTATTAAATACTGCTAGATCAGGATATTTTTCTTCTGATCGATCTATTAGAGAGTATTGCAAATCTATTTGGAAAGTATCTCCAATGCCAGTTGAAATTACTTGCGATGTAGAAGAGTTAACTAATTAATATTTTTCTTATCAGGTGAATCTGGAGTTTGATGAAATAATCTATTCAAAATTAATCGATCCATATTTAATGGGTCTGGGGCTAATTCATTTGCAATTTCTTTAAATTTAGATTCAATATTGTTAGAAATTTTTGTATCAAATATTCTTTCCATTAATGCTTCAATTGAATATAAGTAGGCATTAACACTTTCAAGTTCATCTAAAGCTTCAGTAATTTCTTTATCAGAAATATGTTTTTCTTCTACACTGATATCTTCATTTGATTCTCTTTCAGATAGTTCTCTCTGCAACTCATCAGAAATTTTTGTACAAAGAGTTCTGAAAGATTGAATAGATGCCCAATTCAATTCTTGTTGCTGCTTAAAAGTAGGAAATTCTCTAATCAGACGATCATGCTCTTTATAAAATCTCTGACAATCAGAGCATTGACATGGTTCTTCAGCCAAAAGAAAATAAAACTCTTTTTATATCATCTCATTATTTTGGCAAAATTGTAGGACCATCCAATAATTCGTCATTTTCATCGAGTGTATCTGGACTATCTGGCAAAGGTATCTCAATACTAGTAACCAAATTAATAACATCTCTTAACCTCATAGAATCGGCAAACCAACCCATTGCTTGCTCGGCATCGCCTCTTTTTTCAGCATCATTTGCTTGGTCTTCGTGAGCTTCCGCCAATAGCGCAAGCCAGCAAAGGCACCTTGCTTGAACTATTGAAAGATCTAAATCATTAGGTTGGGATTTAGAAATACGCTCATGCTCTTGTTGAATTAAAAGCTTTAAACGCATATCATGCAACTTAGCCATAGAAGATTTATTACTAACTATACGCTAGCTAGAGAGTAGCAAGTTTGCACACATACTACATATAGTTTTTTATTTTTACGGGACTGGCGGGAGTCGAACCCACGACCTACGGTTTAGGAAACCGTTGCTCTATCCTGCTGAGCTACAGCCCCAATAGATGATTTTTGGAGTATTAAGGACTATGCTAAATGAAAGCAGGAGAGGCAATCGCAAGAAAGTTTTATTTTGTTTCCAAAATAAAACTTTCTTGAGGAAAGTCCGGGCTCCCAAATGGTCAGGCTTGCTGGGTAATTCCCAGTGCGGGCAACCGTGAGGATAGTGCCACAGAAACATACCGCCTAATACGTTATGTATGGCAAGGGTGCAAGGGTGTGGTAAGAGCGCACCAGCAACATTGAGAAGTGTTGGCTAGGTAAACCCCGGCTGGGAGCAAGGCTTAGTAGATTTATGACCATTACACAATCTACTTTAAAGCGCCGCTTGAGACTGTGAAGTAATTCCAGTCCTAGATAGATGATTGCCCATCTTAATTAAGATGAACAGAACCCGGCTTACGACCTGCTTTCTAATTGTTTTGATTATTCAAATCAGATGACAAATATAATTAACACAAAGAGAATTAATCAAATAACTACTTTTTTAAAGTCTTTAAATATTAAATCAGAAAGATTTTCTGAAATAATTGAAACTCAAAACATTTCAGTTATTCAAGATTTTAACCAAGCATTTATCCATTCCTCAGAGAATAAAATAATAAATTATGAAAAACTTGAATTTTTCGGAGATGCAGTACTCAGATTAGCTGCTTCTAATTTTATTGAAAAAAAATATCCTCAAATGAGTGTAGGAGAAAGATCAGAGCTAAGAGCACAAATTGTGAGTGATGAATGGCTAACTAAATTAGGAGGTAAAATTGAAATAGACAAATTAATAATTAAAGGACCTAAAGCTCTTGGTGATGAAAATTCAAAAAATACTATTATTGGTGAGGCTACAGAAGCTTTAATCGGTGCTGTTTACAAGTGCTTTAATTCAATTCAGGAAGTAAACCTTTGGTTAGATGATATTTGGGAGGAAGATTCAGAACAATTTTTAAAAGCTCCATATAAATTCAAATCTAAGACAGTATTGCAAGAGTGGTGTCAAAGTAAAGGTTTTGATTTGCCAGTCTATAAAATAATGGAAGTCTCACAAAAAAATGGAGACCTTAAAAGATTTTCTTGCGATATATTTATTGAAGGATTAAAAGAATCATCTGCATTCGGCAAGTCCCATAAACAAGCAGAAACAAATGCAGCTAGAGTTTTGATAGAAAAATTTATTGCTATAGGTAAAATCTAATTTTTAAACTATTTCTAAATTCGTTAGCTGAAAAGTTATGAGCTTATCCCAATTACCTCCTTCAAACAATACTGCTGCCCTTTTTTTTGTAACTCTTTGTACAAACCCTTTATATCCCCTGTATATAGAATTAGTGTCTTTTACAACAACAAAAGAACCTGGGAGTATGGGTCTAGTAGATAATTCCATAAAACACTCTTTTTAATACAATATATGATAAATAAAAATGAATGGTTGACTGTTGGATTGATAACATCATGTCATGGAATTAATGGACAGGTAAAGGTTAAATCTTTAAGTGATTTTGAAGAAAGATTTTTAAAACCGGGAATGAGATGGTTACAAAAAGAAAATGAACCTCCTTCACAAATAAAACTGATATCTGGTTTCAAACAGCCTGGTAAAGAAATCTTCATAGTTAAGTTACAAGGAATAAATACAAGAAATCATGCAGAGCAACTGAAAAAATTTAAAATTCTTGTAAAAACTGACGCACTACCCAAATTAAAAAAGGAAGAATTTCACTTGTTAGAACTTATAAATCTCGAGGTCAAGACTTTAGAAAATGATGAATTAAAAACAATTGGGAAAGTTGTCAATTTAGAAAATGAGAAAAATAATTTACTTATTATTGAATTATTTAAAAATCAAAAAAAAGTTCTTATACCATTTGTTCAAGAGATAGTGCCATTAGTAGATATAAAAAATAATTTTATAATCATCAATCCTCCAAATGGACTTTTAGAGCTTTAACTTAAAAAAATCAAAAATTGTAAGGAACTAATCATTCCACAGTTACACTTTTAGCTAAATTTCTTGGTTGATCCACATCAAGGCCCCTGTGAGCTGCAATATGATAACTCAATAATTGTAAAGGCAATATATTAAGTAGTGGTGAAATCAATTCATTAGAAGAAGGAACTTTCATTAAATAATCAAAGATTTCAGTTCCATTACATTCAGGAGCAATCCCAATCAAATATGAATCTCTAGCTTTTGCTTCTTGAGCATTACTGATAACTTTATCAAAAACCTCACCAGGGGAGGCAATAGAAATTACAGGTACTTTTTTATCTAATAAAGCTATTGGACCATGCTTCATTTCCCCAGCAGGATATCCAGCTGCATGAATGTAACTAATTTCTTTAAGTTTTAAAGCACCTTCAAGCGCAATTGGATAATTTATTCCTCTTCCTAAAAAAATAACATCTTTTATATTAAAAAAGTCATGCGCAAGCTTTTCTGACGATTTATTATGTTTTTTTAAGAGATCTTCCAGTAGTGGCGGAAGTTTTATAAGTTCGTTTATTAATTTACCTATTTCGTCAGGACTTTGATTACCTTTTATTTGCGCAAATTTTATAGCTAATCCATAAAAAGAAAGTAATTGAGCAAAAAAAGTTTTTGTTGCTGCAACCCCAACTTCTATTCCTGCACAGATGTCAATAATATTTGAAACCTGCCTTCCTATGGAACTCTCTTTTCTATTTGTTATTGCAATAAGATTGGGTTTGAATTTTTTATCTTTAATTGAAGAACGTCTTTTGATTTCCATATCGATAGCCGCAATTGTATCAGCAGTTTCTCCAGATTGAGTGACTCCAATAGTCAATGTGTTTGGCAATAGTGGAGGGGGAGAATATCGAAATTCGCTTGCATAAAAAACATTTGTAGGGATACCTGAGAATTGTTCTAATAAAAAACTGCCCACCATTGCAGCATGTTTACTTGTACCACAAGCAATAATTTCAATTCTTTCTATTGATTCAAAAAACTCTGTATTAAATGGATAGTTGATTTGATATTGACCATTATCTAAGTTCTTAATTAAATAATTTTCCAACCAGTTTTTTGCAGTCTGTGGCTGATCATATATCTCTTTTAACATATAGTGTTTGAAATTCATCTTATCCATTATTTGCTCTGAGACCTTTAAAGACACTGGATTTCGATATTGTCTCTCGTTGCTTGAGTCATATATTTCAATTCCAAGAGGAGTCAACAAAGCTATTTCTTCATCCTCCATAGGCAAAATAATATTCGTGAAATTCGCAATTGCAGGCGTATCACTAGCACAAATAAATTCTCCTTCACCCAAACCAATAATCAAAGGCGCTTGTCTTCTTGCAACTACCAAAGAGGTTGGAGCGCCAGACCATATAACTGCTAAAGCATAAGATCCTTCTAAATCAGATATTACATTTCTCACAGCTACTAATAATGTTGAACCATTATTCTCAAGATTAAGTTTACTTAATGTATTTAATTCTCTTTGAATTAGATGAGGAATTACCTCGGTATCTGTATCAGAATTAAAAATAATGCCCTCTTCCTCTAATTTATTTTTTAAATCTTGGAAATTTTCAATAATACCATTTTGAACTACTGCTATGTTTCCTGAACTATCTGTATGAGGATGTGCATTTTTAACTTCAGGCTTTCCATGAGTTGCCCATCTGGTATGACCTATTCCTACAGTTCCAGGAATATTATGATTATTAAGATTACTTATTAAATTCCTGAGTTTTCCTTTTGCTTTATTACAAGAAATAAAATTTGTTTCAGAATTTATTATTGCAATACCTGCAGAGTCATAACCCCTGTATTCAAGTTTTTCTAAACCATTTATTAATAATGGCATAGCTTTTTTATATCCAGTTACAGCAACTATTCCACACATACGAATTCTTTTCTTCAATTATATTGAAATAAAATACGTATTTACTAAAAAATGGACTCTCTTAAAACTGCACTATAAAAAGAATTAATATGCTAAACCCATACTCCTAGAAGTCTCATCTCCTAAATAAACACGAATACTTAAGAAGTCTGTTGGGCATGCCGTTTCACATCTTTTGCAACCTACACAATCTTCTGTTCTTGGTGATGAAGCTATTTGGCCAGCTTTACAGCCGTCCCAAGGAACCATCTCTAAAACATCAAGTGGGCAAGCCCTTACACATTGGGTACAACCAATGCAAGTGTCATAAATTTTAACTGCGTGTGACATGTAAAAATTGTCTTTTGAACCTCGTTTTATAATACTATTGTCTTACAAAGAAATTAAAAAAATTAAGATATGCTTCACTCTTGTTAACTCTAGGGCATAAAATCATATAGATAATTAGTAATTTCCATAAACTATGTCACAAGAAATCCTCGAAAAAGTCTGTTCTATTGTTTCAGAACAATTAAGTGTTGAAGCAGGAGAAGTAAAGTCAGATTCAAATTTCCAAAATGATTTAGGTGCAGATTCCCTAGATACTGTTGAACTCGTGATGGCTTTAGAAGAAGCCTTTGATATTGAAATTCCAGATGAAGCAGCTGAAGGAATCGCAACTGTTGGCGATGCAGTAAAATTTATCGAAGAAAAAAAAGGTTAATAAAGAATGCCAAATTTCCATCGAGTAGTTATTACTGGTATCGGAGCAGTAACTCCAATTGGCAATAACATTGATGAATATTTAGTCGGTCTTCAAAAAGGTACCAATGGAGTCTCAGATATTACTCTCTTTGATCCTGAACAACATCCCTGCAAATTTGCTGCAGAAGTAAAAAATCTTCAATCTGAAAATTTTATTGAAGCTAAAGAATCGAAAAGATGGGATCGTTTTTCCCAGTTTGGAGTTATTGCTGCAAAGCAAGCCTTTAATGATTCTGGACTTGAAATCACTGAAGCTAATGCATCAAGAATTGGAGTGATTATTGGTTCTGGTGTTGGAGGCTTACTAACTATGGAAAGTCAAGCTCAAATATTGAGTCATAAAGGTCCTAAAAGGGTAAGTCCATTTACAGTCCCAATGATGATTCCAAACATGGCCACTGGATTGGCTGCAATTGCTTTGGGTGCCAAAGGACCAAGTTCCTCTGTTTCCACCGCTTGCGCTGCCGGTTCAAATGCAATTGGTGATTCTTTTAGATTAATCCAACTTGGAAAAGCAGATGCAATGATCTGTGGGGGAGCAGAAGCAAGTATTACGCCTCTTGGGGTAGCTGGTTTTGCCAGTGCCAAAGCTCTTTCCTCTAGAAATGATAGCCCTGAAACTGCTAGCAGACCTTTTGATGCAGAAAGAGATGGATTTGTTATTGGAGAAGGATCTGGAATTCTTGTTTTAGAAACTTTAGAAAATGCTCAAAAAAGGAATGCTAGAATTTATGCAGAAGTAGTTGGATATGGAACAACATGTGATGCTCATCATATTACTGCTCCATCTCCAGGAGGGGTTGGAGGCGCCGAAGCTATTAAATTAGCGATTGAAGACGCTTCTCTTAGCCTTGAAAATGTTGATTACATAAATGCTCATGGAACAAGTACATCAGCTAATGATAAAAATGAAACTTCTGCAATTAAATCTATTTTTAGAGACAGATCTTACCTCATTCCTGTAAGCTCTACTAAGTCGATGACTGGTCATCTCCTAGGAGGCTCAGGAGGTATAGAAGCTGTAGCTTGTATACTTTCTTTGACACATAATTTTATCCCTCCTACAATTAACTACGTCAATCCAGATCCTGAATGTGATCTTGATTATGTACCAAATAATGCAAGAGAAGCTCAAGTAAGAGTTACTCTTTCTAATTCTTTCGGCTTTGGTGGTCACAATGTTTGCCTTGCTTTCAGCAAAATGAATTGAAGACAACCAATTCTGTATTTCCAACTTAACTTATTTTAAAACAATGGTCGCTGCATCTGTTTCATTAGAATCACTTTGTGTAAATAGTATAAGAATGCTTGCTGTAGATGCAGTAAATAAATCTAATAGTGGACATCCTGGATTGCCAATGGGATGTGCCCCAATGGGTTATGCATTATGGCAAAACATACTTAATCACAACCCTAATAACCCAAAATGGTTCAATAGAGACCGTTTTGTATTATCAGCTGGTCATGGCTGTATGCTTTTATATTCCTTACTTCATTTAACAGGATATAAATCAGTTTCAATAGATGATATTAAGGAATTTAGGCAATGGGGATCAAAGACACCTGGACATCCAGAAACATTCGAAACTGAAGGTGTTGAGGTTACAGCCGGTCCTCTTGGAGCTGGAATTTCAAATGCTGTAGGTTTAGCAATAGCTGAAACTCACTTGGCAGCTAAATTTAATAAGCCTGATTGCAATATCGTTGATCACTATACTTACGTAATAATGGGTGACGGCTGTAATCAAGAAGGTATCGCATCAGAGGCCTGCTCACTAGCTGGTCACCTTAAGCTTGGAAAATTAATTGCACTCTATGACGATAATCAAATTACAATTGATGGGCGAACCGATGTTTCTTTTACTGAAGATGTATTAAAAAGGTACGAAGCTTATGGATGGCATGTACAACATGTCGAAGACGGGAATCATGATGTTAAAGGAATAACTGAAGCTATCGAAAAAGCAAAATTAATCACAGACAAACCTTCAATTATAAAAATTTCTACAACAATAGGTTATGGTTCGCCTAATAAATCAGATACTGCTGGAATTCATGGAGCAGCTGTTGGAGAAGAAGAAGCTGCGTTAACTAGAGAGTTTCTAAATTGGGAATATCCTCCATTTGAAATACCAGATGAAGTATATGCGCATTTTAGAAAATCAATAGACAAAGGCGAAAGCTTAGAGAAAGAATGGGATTCTAAATTTGAAGAATATCAAAGCAAATATCCTTCTGAAGGAAGCGAGTTAAACAGAATGTTGAAAGGACAATTACCTGAGAATTGGGACTCGGATCTCCCTTCTTATACACCAGAAGATAAAGGTTTAGCGACCAGAAAGCATTCGCAAATATGTCTAGGTGCTCTAGGTCCTAACCTACCTGAATTAATTGGCGGCTCAGCAGATTTAACTCACTCTAACTACACAGATATCAAGGGAGAATCCGGATCATTCCAGCCTCATAGTCCTGAAAAAAGATATTTGCACTTTGGTGTGCGAGAGCATGCAATGGCAGCTGTACTTAATGGAATTGCCTATCACAATAGTGGTCTTATTCCTTATGGTGGAACCTTCCTTGTTTTCGCTGATTATATGAGAGGTTCAATGAGACTTTCGGCACTAAGCGAACTAGGAGTGATCTATGTATTAACTCATGATTCAATTGGTGTAGGAGAAGACGGCCCAACACATCAACCTATTGAAACTATACCTTCACTTCGTGCTATGCCTAACATGCTAGTTTTCAGACCAGGAGATGGAAATGAGACAAGTGGTGCTTATAAGCTTGCTATTCAAAATCGAAAAAGACCTTCTGCCCTTTGTTTAAGTAGACAAGGAATGCCAAATCAAGAAAACACTTCGATCGACAAAGTTGCCCTAGGAGGATATATAGTTTCCGATTGCGAAGGAACACCAGATCTAATATTTATTGGTACTGGAAGCGAACTGAATCTTTGCATTGAAGCAAGTAAGGAAATTTCAAGCTTAGGTAAAAAAGTTAGAGTTGTTTCTATGCCATGTGTAGAACTTTTCGAAGAGCAAGAAGAATCTTACAAAGAAAGTGTTTTACCAAGTAGTGTGAAAAAGAGAGTTGTGGTAGAAGCCGCCCATTCATTTGGTTGGCATAAATATACAGGTTTTGATGGAATTTGTATTACTATGGATAGATTTGGTGCATCAGCACCTGGTGGAGAATGTATGAAAAATTTCGGATTTACAGTCGAAAACGTAGTTAATAAGACTAAGGAAATTTTATAACTAGAAATAATTGATAACTAAACTGAAGTACTACATTCTTCAAGTTTATCTTTTAACTTATCAAGAGATTCATCTGAAATTTTTGAATTCATTGGACAATGTTTTGGACCACACATTGAACAAAACTCAGCCTTTTTAAAGATTTCCTCAGGTAGTGTTTCATCATGGTACTGCTTTGCCCTTTCTGGATCTAGAGAAAGTTCGAATTGTTTATTCCAGTCAAAGTTATACCTTGCATGACTAAGTTCATCATCTCGATCACGAGCCCCAGCTCTATGTCTTGCTATATCAGCAGCGTGAGCAGCTATTTTATAAGCAATTAATCCTTCTCGTACATCTTCTGCATTTGGGAGGCCTAGATGTTCTTTTGGGGTAACGTAACATAACATAGACGTTCCATACCATCCTGCCATAGCCGCCCCAATAGCACTTGAAATATGGTCATAACCAGGAGAAATATCTGTAACTAATGGACCAAGTACATAGAAAGGAGCTTCTGAACATTCTTCCATTTGCTTTCTCACATTAAACTCAATTTGGTCCATAGGTACATGACCAGGACCTTCAACCATTACTTGAACATTATGTTCCCATGCTCTTCGAGTAAGCTCGCCTAAGGTCTTCAATTCAGCCAGTTGAGCATCATCAGAAGCATCATGCAAACATCCAGGCCTTAGTGAATCTCCTAGAGAAAAAGTACAATCATATTTCTTAAAAATCTCACAGATATCATCAAACCTTGTATATAGGGGATTTTGCTTAAAATGATGTAGCATCCATTGAGCTAAAATACCTCCCCCTCTACTTACAATTCCAGTGATTCTGCCTTTAACTTTTGGTAAATGCTCTATTAATAGACCAGCATGAATAGTTTGATAATCCACTCCCTGCTGGCAATGTTTTTCAATAATATGAAGAAAATCGTCTTCTGTTAGTCTATCGATTGAACCATGTACACTTTCTAAAGCTTGATAAACAGGAACAGTTCCTATGGGAACAGGAGATTCTTGAATAATTGCTTGCCGCACTTGATCTAAATTTACTCCTCCCGTAGAGAGATCCATAACCGTATCAGCACCATATTTTACAGCTAATTTGAGCTTTTCTACTTCTTCATTAATATCACTTGCATTGGGAGAAGCACCAATATTGGCATTAACTTTGCATCGAGAAGCAACGCCTATAGACATTGGCTCAAGATTCAAATGATTAATATTAGCTGGAATAATTAATCTTCCTCTTGCCACTTCCTCCATTATTAAAGAAGGAGGTAGATTCTCTTTTTTAGCGACAAAATCCATTTCTTCGGTGATATATCCATTTCTCGCAAAGTTCATCTGAGTTACATTGTCTTTCCCAAGGCGAGGCTTAATCCAAGAACTTCTCATAATTTCCTAATTTTAAATAGAGTTATTACTAAAGTTTGATCAAATCTCCACTTCCCTGCATCAAAATTAATGATTCAGGTTCAAAGGGTATGATCTCAGCTAAGTTAAATTTCTTAGCACCCCTAGTATTAATCTTATTAATAGCTCTTTTCTAAAAAATAGTCATCTCATATTGCGAGAAAATAAATAAAATATTTATTTAACTTTTTTTATAAGACTTTATCTTGTTTAAAATATCTTTTCTATCCAATTTTCTACTAATAACCCGCTCCAAAATAATAACGATCCCCATTAAGCCAATGGGTAAATAAAAAATTTTCCTAGAATTATCCCTAAATATCAATCCCATAGAAGATATAAAGATCATGAAAGGAGCCACAAAAGATAAAATAAATCTTTTATTAGTTTTCATGTACCAATAGAATTAATTTTTTCATTATTTAATTTTACTATGGATTCTGTTATAACTTTAATTCCAACAGAAATCGCTCTCTCATCCGGATCAAATTTACAACTATGAAGGGGAGCACATCTATTTGAATTAGAAACGCCAAGCCTAAACATAGCTCCTGGAATATCTTTTAAGAATTCAGCAAAATCCTCCGCTCCTAATGATGGTTTTTGTAATTCGATAACATTTTCTTGACCCAAAACCTTAATTCCCGAATCTCTGAGGACTCTATTAATTTCAGAATTATTATTAACTGCTGGAGTGATTTCTCTAAATCTTACTTTTGCTTCAGCTCCGCAACCATTAGCTAAAGAAGTGATATTTTCATTTAGCCAATTACCAATATTCGTAAATACTTTACGATTAGTGCATCTAACTGTACCAACTAAATTAACCTTTTCTGCAAGAACATTGAATGCATTACCACCATTTATTTTCCCAAAAGTTATTACTACAGGATCTAAAGGGTCTAACTTCCGTGTTATTGATTCTTGAATTCCCGAGACAACTTTAGAGGCTACCCAAATAGCATCAACTCCTTCATGAGGTCGAGCACCATGGCCTGATTTTCCTTTAATCTCAACATTAAGTTCTCCAGCAGCTGCAGTTAAACTTCCATCTTTAATGCCAATAGTCCCTACAGATAAATCGGGATAGACATGAACTCCCAAAATATTGGTTAAACCATTAGTTGCACCATCCTTAATCATCCATCTAGCTCCACTTGCAATTTCTTCAGCTGGCTGAAAAATTATCCGAGTCCCAAAATTAAGTTTTAAATCCTTAATAATTTTTGCCACACCCAATCCAATCGCGATGTGCAAATCGTGACCACAGGCATGCATAACACCATCTACTTTTGAAGAAAAACTTAGTTTAGTTTCCTCAAATATTGGTAAAGCATCCATATCCACTCTTAAGCCTATAATACCGTTTTCTACGGGCCCAAAATCAGCTATAACTCCAGTCCTACCTATAGATTCTCTAACATTCCAACCAATATTTTTTAAAAAACCACTGATCAAAATTGCCGTTTGATTTTCAAGTCCACTTAATTCCGGATGTGCATGGATATGTCTTCTTAAATTAATTAATTCATCATTAAACGAATCAATTTTTTTATGAAGCTGATCTCTATTCATTACTTATTTTAAATCGATAAAGTTCATTAAATCTTTAATTGGTTGTGGAGGCCATCTTCTTATTGTTTTTAGCCATTCTTCATCACCATATCTAGGATCTAATTCAGTTACCGCTATCCAATTACTCTCTGCTTTCCCAGATTCACCCTTTGACCAATTCAAGGCTGTTAAAGCTGCCCTAGCATCTGCAAAATTTGGATAACGTCTTATTAATTTTTTTAATTCTTTTTCAGATTCATCAATATTCCCCAACTGAAAATCTGCTAACGCCACACTTGATCTAGCCATGGCAAATCCAGGATTATATAAAGCAGCTTTTGAAAATAAATCTCTTGCTTTATCCCAATGTGAAGTTGATCCTTCTACATTAGCCAAATTATATAATGCAGAGAAGTTTTCATTATCTTGCGAGATAACGAACATGTAATCTTTTTTCGCTTGAGACCATAAACCCATTGCTTCCTCTGCGATCCCCCTGTTGATGTAAGGATCTATTTCACTAGGATTCAAACTTATTGCCTTATTTTGGTCATCTATTGATCCCTTAACATCTCCCATAACAAGTCTTACATTACCTCTATTGCTAAAACCTGCAGCATCATCAGGATAAGAATCAAGATATTGATTCCATTCTTGTAAAGCGAGATTAAATTTTCCGCCTGAACTTAAATCTAATGCATTTTGAAACAAATCACCTCTCAAAGGTAATGAATAGCATGGTGCAATATAAAAAATGTTCAAAGAAATAAAAATTAATAAAAACCAAACCTTAGCTTTTCTAAAAGTTATCATTTTTTTGAATCAATATACTTTTTTCCTAATGCAGTAAGCAATCTTCCTCTAGGAGTTCTTGTGAGGAAACCAATTTTGATGAGATATGGCTCAACTACAAATTCTAACATTGAAGAATCATCACCCAAGCCTGCTGCAATTGAATCAAGGCCAGTTGGCATATTGTTATTTTGGTTAATAAAAGATAAATAGTGTCTATCTAGAGAATCCAATCCTTTTTCGTCTATTTGGTAAGAAATTAGGGCTTTTTTTACTAAATTCACGGAGACAGTATTAGTTTTCGCAACAACTTGAGCATAATCTCTCACTCGTCTTAATAACCTTAAAGCAATTCTTGGAGTCCCTCGAGATATTTTTGCTAAATCATAAGATGCTTCATCATCTAAATTGAGGTTTATTAATCGGGAGAAATTGACAATAATTTGTTTTAATTCATCATAAGTATAAAATTCAATTTTCTGAGATATACCAAATCTATCTCTTAGAGGTGCACTTATTGAAGCTAATTTAGTTGTCGCGCCAATCAGAGTAAACCTAGGTAGATTAATTGTTCTGCAACGGGTTCCTTTATTAGCTCCCATAGTTAAGTCGAGTCTAAAATCTTCCATTGCAGAATACAACAACTCTTCAGTTAACCTATTTAAGCGATGTATCTCATCGATAAATAAAACTTCACCTTCTTTTAATCCAAGAAGTAAACCTACAATATCTCTTGGTCTTTCAATTGCTGGTGCAGCCGCTATCTTACATTTTGTATTCAATTCATGGGCTATCAAAAAAGCAAGAGTCGTCTTACCTAAACCAGGCTGTCCATATAAAAGAGTATGCTCCAAAGGTTCTTTTCTAAAAATTGAAGCATCTATAGCTATTCTTAAAGAAGATTTAAGTTGATCTTGGCCAATAAATTCTTTTAAAGTAAGAGGCCGGGCCAAGTTAAGATTATTATTTCTCTTTTCTTCTGGAATGATTTTTGAATCAACTAACCTAAGCTCTTTTTTACGAAGAGGAAAGTCATCATCACCTATATTAGAAGAAATTATTGCCATAATGAAAGGTTAATTGCAATTGATCTGAGTAGAAAGATTTTTTACAACTAAAATGACAAAAAATTCAAACAAAGGTAAAAGAAATATTAATAAAGCAAATAATTTTAAACTCCTAGCTGAGAATAGATATGCAAAATTTCAATATGCTATAACTGAAACAATCGAAGCTGGAATTGAGCTTTTAGGGACTGAAGTAAAGTCTATTAGAAACGGAAAAGCAAATTTACGAGACGGATACTGTTCATTCAGAGATGGTGAGATCTTATTATTAAATGTTCACATTTCACCACATAAAAATGTAGGGTCTTTCTTTAATCATGATCCATTAAGAAATAGAAAGTTGCTACTACATAAAAAAGAAATAATAAAAATGAAATCTAATACAGAAAAAAAAGGGATGACTATTGTTCCATTGTCTCTTTATTTAAAAGGCTCATGGATAAAACTAAAAATTGGAGTCGGCAAAGGGAAAAAATTACATGACAAAAGACAAGATGAAAAACAAAAAAGTATAAAAAAAGAAATCAGCTCTGCATTAAAAAGGTAAGATAATATGCAATATTATTGGAACTATTAATCTAAACTGACAGAACTGGGAGGTGGGGAGGGATCGGGATCTGCAATTAACATATGTTGTAATACAGTTTCAGGCCTCTCACTGTCTCTCCAGCGTATTTTGTATGCAGGCATTTTTGTACCCCTACTTGTAGTTTGCTCTACTGGCTCAATAACCCATCCTCTTCTTGATCGACCTTGAGGATTTCTTTTTACTACTGCATCCGCGTGTTTGAAACGGAAACCAACACGTTCACCACTCATTTAAAAAAATTCGTATTGGATTAATTTATCTATTTTACTTCATTCAAGGGTGTTTTTTCACTTTTTTTGGAAGTTATTTCGGGTTTTAACAATGGGAAAGGGATTACGTCTCTAATTGATGCGCTATTAGTAATTAACATAATTAGCCTATCAATACCTATACCTAATCCTCCAGTTGGCGGCATGCCAATCTCTAAAGCATTCAAAAAATCTTCATCTATACAGTGAGCCTCAAGATCTCCTTCATCTCTAAGAGATTGCTGTAGTTGCATTCTTTCTCTTTGATCTACTGGATCTATCAACTCACTAAAGGCATTTGCCAGCTCTCTACCAACAATGAATAACTCAAATCTCTGAACTATTTCTTTATTATCAAGATGAGGCCTAGCTAAAGGTGAAATTTCAACAGGATAATCTATAACAAAAGTGGGTTCTATAAGTTTTGATTCTACTTTTTGCTCGAAGACCTCATTTAAAAGTCTTCCCATAGTGTTTACTTTATTAGAGAAATCAACATTAATATTTTTAACTGCTTGTTTTGCTGCTAGAAAGTCGCCATTGAAAGAATCAAAATCAATACCTGTATATTTTTTGACAATATCTTTCATGGATATTCTTAACCAAGGTTTAGAAAAATCAATTTCTATATTTTGATAATTTATAGTTAAAGAACCACATGAATCAGCTACGATATCTTTAATCAATTCTTCAGTTAAATTCATCATATCGACATAATCAGAATAAGCTTCATAAATCTCAACTGAGGTGAATTCTGGATTATGCCTTGTACTTATCCCCTCATTACGGAAGATTCTTCCCAATTCATATACTTTCTCAAAACCTCCAACCACCATTCTTTTTAAATGTAATTCTGTAGCTATTCTTAAATACAACGGAATATCTAATGTATTGTGATGAGTTATAAATGGTCTTGCTTCAGCACCACCAGCTTCAGATTGCAGAATTGGAGTCTCTATCTCTAAAAAATTTCTATTATCTAGCCATTTTCTTATAAAACTTATACATTTCGCTCTTGTTTTAAATACATTTTTAGAGTGAGGATTTACTATTAAATCTAGATAACGTTGTCTATATCTTTTTTCAATATCAGTCAATCCATGCCATTTATCTGGAAGAGGTTGTAATGATTTCGATAACATTTCCCATTTTTCTACTTTAATTGAAAGCTCACCTTTATTAGTTTTTTTAATAGTTCCATATACTCCTATCCAATCACCAATATCTACTATTTCCTTGAGATCTTCAAAAGAAAGTGATTTTTGTTTTTCTAAATTGAAATTAATAATACTTTTATCTAAATAAAGCTGAATCTGACCTTCTTGATCGCTTATTGTGAAAAAGGCAATTTTGCCCATTACCCTTTTTGCAATAACTCTACCAGCAATAGAAACATTGAAGTCTTCCTCTTGACTATTTTCTAAATAATCAAATTTTTGAATAAGGAAACTGGTAGTATGTGATACCTTAAAGCTCTGTGCGTAAGAAGCAAATCCTTTATTAACGAGTGAACTAGCTTTTTGTAAGCGCGCTTCTTTTATTTCAGACAAAATTTATTTTAATATATTTGTTTTATTTAATAAAATTATCAGACTATTGCTCAACTTGCCAAAGATGTTGCTGTTTCACCAACTCTCTGAGATGCATAACCAATCCCTCTAACAGTTAATATTAATTCTGGATTTCTTGGATCTGGTTCCAATTTACCTCTTAGTCTTGCAACATATACATCTACAACTCTTAAATCTGCCGCTCTACGAGGAGGATAGCCCCACAACTGTTCCAAAATTTCTGCTCGTGGAACGACCTTACCAGGTTCATCAAATAATAACTCTAGAAGACTAAATTCAGTATAAGTTAGACTAATTCTATCTCCAGCTCTAGAAACTTGTCTGCGATTAGTATCAACAACTAAACTTCCAAATTTCATAACTCCTTTTCCTGAAGGAACTTCTTTAGTTTCAGTAACCGATACAGTTGGACCCATTCTTCTCAAAATTGTAGCTATTCTGGCCTCTAACTCTTTTGGGCTAAATGGTTTAGATAAGTAATCATCAGCTCCTAAATCCAAACCAGCAACTCTCTCTGAAATAGCTTCTAGAGCGGTTAAGAATATTATTGGTACTACTGACTCAGCTCTAATTCTTCTACAAACAGCAAATCCATCCATTTTTGGAAGCATAACATCAAGAACTATTAAGTCAGGGGAATCCCTATGGAAAGATTCAAGAGCTTCTTCGCCATTAGTGGCTGAATAAACTTGATATCCAGCTAGTTGAAGCCTCGTAACTAATACCTTCAATACTGCTGGTTCATCATCAACAACTAATATTCTTGCTTTTGACATAGTTAAAAAAGATTTCTCGATATTTCAAAGCAAAGAATTATTGCATTGAAAGTTTATTCTAACAATTAAAAATATAACATTACGAACCCTCATAGAGATATTCCATAGGTTTAAAAAATTTTAAATAATTTGAAGATATAAATTTTTTTAAGCTTTTTTAACTTCTTATGAGATTTATTACCACAATTTTCTTCTTGCAAATTTCAACATCCTCATAAATTGGGAGCAAATAAAGGGAGCAAACAAACCTGTCAAAAAAACTTCAGCTAAGATATTTTTAACACCGGGTATAAAAATTAAAAAATTACCATCTGAAAAATTTCTAGACAAAATTTGTGCAAGATAAAGAGTACCGCATAAAAAACTTCCAAAAGAACAAATTAAACCATACCTAAAGTGTCCCACCAAAATATCACTATGTGGTTTAATTCTCCCAAAGAAAAATCCACAAAGAATTAGGCCTGGAATTTGAGAAAAATTATTATCTAAAGTTATAGAATCCAAAATTAGACCTAAAAACAAACCAAATACTAATCCATTAATTGATCCATTAATCATTGCCCAAGGCAATAACCAAAATAACGGCCAATAAGGCTGAACACCTAAAAATCCAAGCCAACTGGGGTGCCACAAAAAAATAATTGGGATAAAAATAAAGCTTATTGTGGATAATTTTTTGATAAAAAATTCATTCATTAAATATTTATTTTCAAAATTTGCACCCAATCAATTACCTGAGGTTTTGCCAAAAGTGAAATTTTTGCCGTTTTTTTTGCTTGCGATGTCTCATCTATAGATTGAACAATCCCAATAGGGATATTTGGAGGTAATAAAGAACTAGCAGGAGAAGATGATACAAAATCTCCGACTTTAATATCAGCCTCTTTTGAATACATTATTAAAATAGGATGATCATCTCCTGAACCAACCAGTAATCCATTAATTTGACTTCTATCAACCCATACACCTAATTTACTTTCTGGAGAAGTTAATAATGTGACCGACGAAGTAAATAAAGAAGTATTGTTTACTCTGCCTAATAATCCTCCTGGGCCAGTAACAGTACTACCAATTTCTACTCCATCTTTTGAACCTTTGTTTAAAATTATTTGTCTCCACCAACCTCCTGTTTTTCTCGAAATAACTGCTGCTGAAATATTATTATTGTTGGATGATTGTTGAAGAGATAAGATTTCCCGCAATCTTATATTATCCTTGTTCAAAAGATTTGATTTTATTAAAGATTCTTGATTTATGCTCTTGATAATAACTTCTTTTTGAAATTGACCAGGCCAAAAAGGCCTTGAAATAAAGTAAAAAAAATCTTTATATAAAGATCCTTTTGAAATCCTTACAAAGACTAAAAATAAAAAAATTCCTAATAATATCCAGCTTTTCTTTTTATGCCACCAACGACTAGAAGAAATTCGTCGGATATTTAACATAATATTAGTCTCTTATCGCGTTCCTTATAAAGTCTGGAGTATCAACAACTCTTTTAAGTTTTTTAAAATCATCAAGAACCTCCCCACATCCATTAACTACACAAAGCAGGGGATTTTCTGCTATGTGGGTAAAAATTCCCGTTTCATCGCTCAATAAATCATTAATGCCTCTAACTAAAGCTCCACCACCTGCAAGCATAATCCCTCTATCAACAATATCTGCAGCAAGTTCAGGAGGAGTTCGCTCTAAAGTTCTTTTTACAGCCTCAACTATTTTACTCAGTGTTTCAGCCATAGCTTCTCTAATTTCTCCTGAAGTTAAAGTGACTGACCTAGGAAGACCAGATAAAAGATGTAAACCTCTCACCTCTAAAGTAGTTTTATCAAATTCATCATCTGGGAATGCGGAACCAATCTTGATCTTAATATCTTCTGCAGTTCTCTCTCCAACAACTAAATTATGAACTTTTTTAAGGTATAAGGCAATTGATTCATTTATTTCGTCGCCAGCTATTCGTACAGATTCGCTTAATACAGTTCCACCCAAACTTAGGACTGCAACCTCAGTAGTTCCACCACCAATATCAACAATCATAGTACCAATTGGCTCAGTTACTGGTAATGATGCACCTATTGCTGCTGCAACAGGTTCATCTATCAAGTGAACTTCTCTAGCTCCTGCTAATCCAGCTTCTCTTACTGCTCTTCGCTCGACACTTGTAACTCCACTTGGAATACCAATAACTATTCTTGGAGCAACTATACCCTTGCCTTCGTTACATTTTTGAATAAATGTTTTAATCATTTGCTCCGCAGCATCAAAATCTGCAATAACACCATCTCTAAGCGGTCTTACGGCTCTAATATTGCCAGGCGTTCTTCCGAGCATTAACTTTGCTTCTTTACCAACAGCCAATGGAATCCCTTCCTCTAAATCCATAGCTACTACAGAAGGTTCTTGTAAAACAACGCCCTTACCTGATACGTGTATAAGGGTGTTGGCCGTCCCCAAATCTATGCCAATATCTCTAGAAAATTTAAATCTGTTAAAAATCACAATAGAAATTCTTTTTTATAAATAATATATCTATTTTTTGTTAAGCCTTCATAATTTTCTTGTTTAGTTATGAATAGCACGCATAACTTTGAGCAGAACCTAAAAATATGAGTAGTATAAAAAGAAAAAATCATGGAAATTAACACTATTAACCTAGTCGGCAGAGCCGGTAGAGAACCTGATGTCAGATATTTTGAATCTGGAAGTATCGTAGCTAATTTCACTCTTGCAGTAAACCGAAGAAGTAGAGATGAGGAGCCTGACTGGTTTAATTTAGAAATATGGGGCAAACAGGCGCAAATCGCAGCAGATTACGTTAAAAAAGGGTCTTTAATTGGAATCACAGGAAGCTTCAAAATTGATAGTTGGAAAGATAAAAATACTGGGGAAGATAGATACAAACCAGTTGTTAGGGTAGACAGGTTAAATTTACTAAGTTCTCGAAAAGAGTCTGATAATAACCAATATTCTAGTAGTAGTAACTCTAGTGAAATCCCCTTTTAAGCTCTATTTTTTTTAAAAAATCTAATAAGTATTCTTATAAAGAAATATAAGAAAATTAAAATCAAAATTGGCTTTACAACATATTTGATTTGATCTAAGTAAGTTTCAATAATTGAATAATTTTCGCCAAATAAATAACCTGCATAAGTGAGAAGGGCCACCCATATCAAGCTCCCAAATGTAGTCCAAATCAAAAATTTTCTTAATGGCATAAGTTCTATGCCAGCAGGAACTGAAATCAAGGTTCTTATACCTGGTACTAATCGGCCCCAAAAAACTAAAGAGACGCCGTACTTATCAAACCACCTTTTACTTTTACTTAAATCATTAGAAGAAATACCCAGATATTTTCCTTGTTTATCTAGAAAATTTGAAAGTCTTTTTTCATTTACTAATCTTCCTAAGTAATACCAAGGCAATGATCCTAATATAGTTCCAAGTAATCCCCAAAAAACTAAAATATAAAAATTTAATTTTTGTTGATAAACGAAAAAACCTCCCAAGGGCATAATTATTTCCGAGGGTATTGGGGGTATTATATTTTCTAAAAACATAGCCAGACAAATAGTGAGGTATGCAATTATTGAATTCTTTTCAACAGCCAAACTAATGTAGTCTGGGATTGAAGTAAGAAAATTTACAAAAAATAGACTCAATCTTAATATCTATAGAGCTCTGGTTTGTAAGGTCCATCAACAGAAACATTAATATAATCAGCTTGTTCCTTAGTTAATTTTGTTAATTTTGCACCAATTTTATCAAGATGTAATCTAGCTACCATTTCATCTAAATGTTTTGGTAAAACATAAACCTCCTTAGCATATATTTCAGACTTATTGAAAAGTTCAATTTGAGCTAAGACTTGATTAGTAAAAGAATTACTCATAACAAAACTTGGATGTCCAGTGGCACAACCCAAGTTAACTAATCTACCTTCAGCTAAAAGGATTATTTTATTGCCGCTCGGTAAAGTTATGTGATCAACCTGCGGTTTAATATTTTCCCATGGATAATCTTTCAATGAAGCCACATCAATTTCATTATCAAAATGGCCAATATTACAAACTATTGCCTCATCTTTCATCTTGACAAGATTTTCATTTTTTATTACCTGATAGTTCCCAGTTGCCGTAACAAATATATCTATATTCTCCACAACATCGTCTAGTGTAACAACACTAAAGCCTTCCATTGCCGCTTGAAGAGCACAAATTGGATCAACTTCAGCAACTTTTACAATTGCACCAAGTCCTCTTAACGACTGCGCTGAGCCTTTACCTACATCTCCAAAACCTATTACTAAAGCAACCTTCCCAGCAATCATCACGTCAGTAGCACGCTTTATGCTGTCAACTAGAGATTCTCGGCATCCATATAAATTATCAAATTTGCTCTTAGTTACTGAATCATTAACGTTAATAGCTGGGAAGGGTAGAGCATTTTGTTTTTGCAGTTGATAAAGTCTTGCAACTCCCGTTGTAGTTTCTTCAGTGACACCAATAATATTACTTTTAATTCTGGAATAAAAGTTACTATCATTTTTCAGCTTAGATTTTATAGATTTAAATAAAGCAATTTCTTCTTCATTACCGGGATTATCTAAAACAGATAAATCGTTTTCTGCTTTACTACCAAGTATCAATAAGCCAGTTGCATCTCCCCCATCATCAAGAATCATATTCGGAGAGTCGGAGCCCCAATCAAGAATATAGTGAGTATATTGCCAATATTCATCAAGAGTCTCACCTTTTTTTGCGTATACAGCAATTCCTTGATCTGCAATAGCTGCAGCCGCATGATCTTGAGTTGAAAAGATATTGCATGAAGCCCATTTAACTTCTGCTCCAAGATAAACAAGAGTTTCTATCAATACTGCTGTCTGAATAGTCATATGAAGACTTCCAGCTATTTTTGCACCTTTTAGTGGCTTTTCAGATTGATATTTATCTCTAAGCGCCATTAATCCTGGCATTTCTGTTTCAGCAATTTTAATTTCTTTACGACCAAAATCTGATAAAGAAATATCAGCAATTACGTAATTAGGTGTAGAGGTCTTAACTGAATTTGCGATAACCATATCTGGTAATACTTTTTCTATTAAACTATAAATGATTTTTGTGTAATTTTGTGTTTATTGAGAATTTAAAAGAAACTTTAAATTTAGGGAAAAACTTGTCACACAAATTGAATCCCCAATCAATTGTTTTATTACAGGGTCCGATTGGAGCTGGAAAAACTTCATTTGTTCAAGGGATTGCTGAAGGCTTATCAATCACTGAGGAAATTACAAGCCCTACATTTGCTTTATCGCATCACTATAACTCCGGAAAAATCCCACTAATTCACATTGATTTATACAGATTAGATAATGTTTCTTCAGCAAGAGAAGTTTTTTTTTCAGAAGAAGAAGAAGCAATACAAAGAAAAGCTATTTTAGTTATTGAATGGCCCGAATTAATTGAACCAGTGATTGATAATTTCTGGAAAATAGAAATTAGTTACGCAAAAAATTATGGAAGAAACTACGAAATAAGAGATCCCAAGAATTTATTTACCTTCTCATAATATGGCTGTTGCTCGATGGCGCCTTCACCAAGACAAGTCAATAATCCACAAACACCTGCGAACTTAATACAATCTTCTATCTCTTCTTTATTTGAAGGATAGCCAGAAGAAATTAATTTTGAAATTAAGCCAGCCAGAAAAGCATCGCCTGCCCCAGTTGTATCAACAATTTTTTGTGAAGTAAGGGTTTCTGTAATTCCCTGCAATCCATTGATGTACCATGAAACGGGATTTTTACCATCTGTAATTATGACATCTGGTTGTTTTAACAATTGTTGAGATATAAGCAAAGGATTTTCATGTTCAAAAAACAAAGTTGCTTCTTCCTTAGCAAGTTTTAAAACATGAGCATGATTTAAAAAATTTTTAATTATGTTAACTCTTTGATCAATGGTTATGTTTGATGAAAAACTTGAATGATCCCAAAAAACTTCTCTCCAATTCAAATCAATAACCACTTTGACTTCCAATTTTTTAGCCTGTTCAAAAAGAAAAAAAATAGTCTCTGCTGATATTGGAGATGATAATAAGATCGTTCCTGTAACCAAATATTTTGTTTCTAGAAAAATTTTCTCCAAATTTAAAATTTCTTTTTCTATTAATTTCTTGCTAAGAACTTCATCTGCAAAGCATGAATGAGAACTTTCCTCAAAGCCTGAAAAAAACCGATCTCCAAATTGATCTCTATCTACATTAACCACGCGTGTAGAAGAATCATTATCTAATTGCAAGAAATCTAAATTAACGTCCAATTCACTAAATTGCTTAATAAATTTTTTTCCATAATCATCACTACCCAAACTTCCTATAAATATTGAATCTATTTTTAATTTTCTTAATGCACAAGCAACATTAGCCGGTGCACCTCCCAAAAAATCTGAAAATCCTTGATTTGATTTATTTCTGATCCTATCTATTAAAGCCTCTCCAATGCATATGACCTTTTTCCTTTTCATAAAATGAACGCTTTTTCTTAACTAAGAATAATTTATTAAAAACAAATAATTTTTTTTTGAATTAAAGTTTAATTAAATTTATATTCATCGTGTCTTTGAATAAATCTGAAACTTGGAAATGGAAAAATTGGGAAATTTCATGGTCTCTATCAAAAGAATCTTCTTCTGAAAAAAATATTAAAATTTTATTAGTTCATGGATTTGGGGCGTCAAAACACCACTGGAGACATAATCAAGATTTTCTGGGTAAATTTTCTAACTGCTTCGCAATTGACTTATTAGGATTTGGGGAAAGCAGTCAACCAAGTGCTTTATTAGATTACGAACCTGATAAAAAAAACTCAGTTAAATATTCATTTGACTTATGGAGTAATCAGATATCAACATTTTGTGACGAGGTAATAAAATCTCCTGTTTACTTAGTAGGAAATTCAATTGGTGGTGTTATTGCATTGAAAGCTGCTGAAATTCTCAAAGATAAATGTAACGGGGTCATATTGATTGATTGTGCACAAAGAACTATGGATGATAAACGTTTAAAAAAAAGTGATATTTTAATGAATCTACTGAGACCGGTTCTTAAAACGATAGTCAGACAAAGAGTCATTAGTAATACACTTTTTACAAGAGCTGCTAACCCAAAAGTTATAAAGAAAATACTGGAACAAGCTTACCCTTCAGGAAAAAACATCGATAAAGAATTAATTGAAATACTTTACAAACCTTCTCAAAGAAAAAACTCTAAAGAAGCATTTCGTGGTTTTATTAACTTATTTGATGACTATCTTGCTACTGACCTTTTCGATAAGGTTCATGCTCCTATTCAATTGATTTGGGGAGAAAAAGATCCTTGGGAATCTTTAAATGAAGCAAGAGAGTGGAAACAAAAATTCAGGAACATTAAAAGATTAGATATTATTCATGGGGCTGGTCATTGTCCTCATGATGAAGAACCTGAAAAAACAAATACGTTAATAAATGAATTTATTCAAGAAACAAAGTAAGCTTCTACATTATCACTAAGTCTCCTCAAGCCTCTTAAACCATCACGTTCTAGGTTTCTTACTCGATCTCTACTTATTCCTAGGACCCTTCCTATACCTGTAAGAGACATTGGCTCATCACCATCCATCCCATATCTCATTCTTAAAACTCTACATTGCAGATCAGGTAATTGATGTAAAAGAGAATGCAGATCGCCTCTCATACAATCCATCTCTATTTGTTCGTCTGGCAAATCCTCTCCCCCTGCCAGTAAATCTAGTAAAACCGTATCTTCACCATCACCTACTTTGGTTTCAAGACTAACTGGCTGCCCAGCTTTACACATTAAATCTTTAACGTCATCTTCTGGAAGCTCTACGTATTTTGCAAGTTCACTTACAGTTGGCGTTCTAGACATTTCTTGACTGAGCTCTCTTTGACCCTTTTTTAACTTATTCAACATTTCGGTTATGTGAATAGGCAACCTAATCGCCCGACTCTTTTCAGCTATTGCCCTTGTAATTCCTTGTCTAATCCACCAATATGCATATGTTGAAAATTTGTAGCCTCTGGCTGGATCAAATTTTTCAACTCCTCTAACAAGTCCTATAGTTCCCTCCTGAATTAAATCTAAAAGTTCCATATTTCTTTTTGTATATTTTTTTGCAACGCTTACTACCAATCTTAAATTTGCTGCAACCATCCTTTCTTTAGCTCTCTGTCCAGCTCTCAATCTTTTTTTTATTACGGAAGTAGACAAGTTTAATTTGGCCGATAATTCATCAATACTGGGTTTATCTCCTGTTAATTCGTTAATTTCTAGCTCTGCTCTTTCAACTTGCATGTACTCTTGAACTTGTCTACCTAGAGTAATTTCTTGCTCATGCGATAGTAATGGAACTCTTCCAATATCCCTTAAGTATGATCGAACAAGATCTACATCATTACTTGCTTTTAAACTTGCGATTGAAGTTAGTTTATTTTCACTTATTGTTTCAGAAGACATGAAGGTTAAATGATGTTTTGTAAACAATACCATTAAGAAATGTAAAGTTAAACAAAAAAATCCACATTTTTACAAAAATGAGAATAAATACCTAGTCAATTTAAGTCAATGATGAGTTTAATAGCCATTTTGCCGTACTGAGATAAATAAATACACCAGCGATATCAGTTACGGTTGTAATGAAAGGGGAGGACATCAGGGCTGGATCCAATTTCATTTTGTCAAACAACAAAGGGAGAATCGCTCCAGTTGTGGCAGCTAAAGTTGTTATGGATATTAAACTTATTCCCACTGCAGAGGCGATTAAAGGCCCTTCTCCTTGCCACCAAGCAAAGGGAAATACTACAAGCATCATGAAAACACCCAAAAGAGCCCCTGTGATTGCTTCCTTAACTACTGCCCTAATAGCACCAAGAGACTTCAATTTTTGAGTACTTAAACCTCTAATGACAACAGTTGAACTTTGAGCACCAACATTTCCCCCAGTACCTATAAGTAGTGGAATAAATGCAGCTAATAAAACTATTTCTTTTAATATTTGATCATTCATAGCTATAACTTTTGTTGTTAAACCATTTGCTAAAACCAAAATTAATAACCATAAAATTCTTCTTCGGGCAATCGTAAACAAACTACTTTGGAAATAATCATCTTCATCTCCAGGTTGTACTGCCCCCGCTGCATAAATATCTCTTGTTGCTTCTTGTTCTATGACATCAATTAAATCATCAACAGTTACTATACCAACCAGTCTTTTTTCTTTATCAACGACTGGCAGAGCCAAAAAATCGTATCTTTGTATTGCTCTCGCAACCTCTTCTTGATTCGTATTAGTAGAGATATTAACTACATCTCTTGTCATAACGTCACCAATTGGCTTAGAAGGATCAGCAGTTACAAGGTCTCTTAAAGAGAGGATACCAGTTAAGTGTCTTTCTTTATCCGTAACATATAAGCTATAGATAGTTTCAGTAAATGGGGCTCTTTTTCTAACTAAGGAAAGAGCCTCAGCTGCTGTTTGCATCTCTTTAAGGTCTATAAATTCAGTTGTCATTAATCTTCCTGCCGTTTCGGGTTCATAACCAAGTAATTCAGCTGTTACTTTCCTTTCTCCAGGACTAAGAGCAGACAAAAATTTTCGTACAACTTTTGCAGGTAATTCATCAAAGAGTTGAACTCTATCATCAGGAGACATTTTTTCAACAATTTCTAAAACCTCTCCTGAGCGCAACCTTTCTAATAAAGTTTGCTGAACTACTGGATCTAAATATTCATAAACCTCAATTGCCTCATTTTTCTTTAATAATCGAAATGCTAATGCCTGCAATATTAATGGAAGGCTTCCAATAGCATCTGCAATATCAACAGGTTGGGAAGGCTCTAAAAGTAACTTTGCCTCATCATAATTTCCCGCGATGAGCAATTCCTCAAGTTGAATAGTAATATTTTCTCTAATACTTAAATCAGAAGATAACGATGTAACTGTTTCAAGATTATTTTCTTTCATAAATATAATCCCTTATCAAAGTAACAACATCATTATATGAAATCTAAGTAATTTTTCTACTTATCCAGAACCCGAAAAGCATTGTAAATAAATTTACAATAATTATTAAATTAAAAAAAATTATAAATTTTATCCAATCTCCTTGATTTAAAATTTTGTACAAAAAATATATAAATCCGCTAAAGGATGTAAAGCAAGAAAAAAAACCACTCAATAAAATTTTTTCAGTTGAATAACTTAATCTTTTACTAACAAAAAAACCCACTAAAAAAGATCCAATTATTGAAATAAAAAAATTATTATTTATAGTTAATCTTAAAAAAGTAGCTAAGTAAGCAGCGAAAAAAATATAAATAAAATTATTTATTTTCACTTTAAAAAAACTGAGTAAAAAAATAACCCAAATAAAAGAAAAGGAATGAAAAAATTATCACTTCAATATAGTGAAAAAATAATCTTAAGAATTTTTTCTTTTTAAATAAGATAAATAGTTGATATATAAAAGAAGAAAATGTACTAAAACATCCTAAAAAACCGCCGTAAAACAAAACTAAAATTTCGTTATTCATAAAATTTAAAGCTACTAAAATTCCTAAAACAAAAGATGATAAAAAATTTACTATTGAAGTATTCTGAATATCAAAACCAAGACTTTTTTTAAAATTATTTTGTATAAATATTCTCAGTATTAATCCAAAAGTGCTGCCGATTAAAATTATAGTTATTGAATTAAAATCCAAAATTTACATTTTTATCCAGCCTTTTAAAATCCTATTGGGATCATCTAAATATTTATTAGAAGCTAATTCAACTCTAACCCAAGTCTCACTTTTACTGACTTTCCAATTACGTAATACTGATAAATTTGTACCTATATCAAGAACTAATAATTCCTTAGCATATATTTCTGGACAAGAATAAAGAGAAGTTTTGGAACTCAATATAATTTCATTTGCGTTTTTGGGAAACTTATTTTGATTTAAACTTTTTTGAATCCCACCAGCGGGCAATGTAATTGGAGCAATTAATGCAAAAGTTATTAAACAAAAATTCTTGAGAACATCATTAATCATATGTCTAAAGTTGCCATATCTAAGTTACTACTATGAGTTTCAATAAATTCTCTTCTTGGTGCAACTTTATCTCCCATTAATATATTAAATATTCTGTCAGCTTCAAGTGCATCTTCAATTTCAACCCTTTTCATCATCCTCGTTTGAGGATTCATAGTTGTATCCCATAATTGTTTTGGCATCATCTCACCTAATCCCTTAAATCTTTGGATATTATAATTTGCATTTTCTCCAAAGCCTTGAATTGTATCCTTTAATTGATTCTCGTTATAGCAGTAATTATGATTCTTTCCTCTTTCAACTTTATAAAGAGGGGGACAAGCAATATATATAAAACCTTTCTCAACAAGTTCTCTTTGGTATCTGTAAAAAAATGTCAGCAATAAAGTTCTTATATGAGCACCGTCAACATCAGCATCCGTCATAATTACAACTCTATGATATCTCAAAGAGCTTTCGTCGAACTCCTCTCCTTTTATTCCCAATCCTAGCGCTGTTATTAATGACTGTATTTCTGTATTTTTATATATTTTAGTATCATCAGTTTTTTCAATATTGAGAATTTTACCCCTGAGAGGCAAAATAGCCTGAAAATTTCTATCTCGACCTTGTTTTGCAGAGCCACCAGCTGAATCTCCTTCAACTATATATATCTCTGACTCTGATGGATCTCTAGAACTACAATCTGCTAATTTTCCAGGTAATGTAGAACTTTCGAGAACACTTTTTCTTCTTACTAATTCTCTAGCCCTTCTCGCAGCTTCTGCTGCATTAAATGATTGAATTGCTTTTTCAAGAATCAAGTCCAAAATTGCAGGATTGAATTCCATATATTTTGTAAGAGCCTCCCCAATAAGAGAATCCACAATTCCTCGTACTTCAGTATTTCCTAATTTTGTTTTTGTTTGCCCTTCAAATTCGGGATCTGGGACTTTTACTGATAAAACAACAGTCAAACCCTCTCTAATATTTTCGCCAGCTAAATTTTTTTCAATATCTTTTCGTTTACCTCTCTTTTTTGCAAGATTATTGAAAGTTCTTGTCAGAACTGTTTTTAGTCCTTCAATATGAGTTCCTCCATCAATAGTTCTTATATTATTTGCAAATCCTAGAATATTATCTGAATATACATCTGAACACCATTGCAAAGCTGCTTCTACATATACATTTTCCTTTTGTGAGTCAACATAAATTATTTCAGGATGAATAGACTCTTTTTCAGCATTCATATATTCAACATATTCTTTAATACCTCCTTGATACAAGTAAATTTCTTCTTTAAAAGAACCATCTGATAATTGATTTCTTTCATCTCTAAAAACAATTTTTACTCCACCATTAAGATAAGCAAGTTCCCTTAATCTGGACGAAAGGAGAGTATATTCAAATTCAATTCCTCCAGTAAAAATCGTTTTGTCAGGTTTAAAGCAAATAGTTGTTCCTTTCTTAGATGATTTGCCAGTCTGCTTTTTAGTTTCCAATTCACCCTTTGATATACCTTTTTCAAACCTTTGATTAAATTCGCTTCCATCCCTATAAACAGTCACATTAACCCATTCGCTTAGAGCATTTACTACAGATATTCCTACTCCATGCAAACCCCCTGAAACTTTATAACCACCACTTCCAAATTTACCTCCTGCATGAAGAACAGTTAAAACAGTTTCTAGGGCACTTTTCCCTGTTCTTGGATGAATATCTGTTGGAATACCTCGTCCATTATCAGAAATCAAAGCAGAGCCATCTTCTCGAAGAACTATTTCTATATGATCACAATGTCCTGCAAGTGCTTCATCAACCGAGTTATCGACTACCTCATATACTAAATGGTGTAACCCCCTAGGTCCTGTTGAACCTATATACATTCCGGGGCGTTTACGAACTGGTTCTAAACCCTCTAAAACCTGAATCTGTTCCGCCCCATAATCATTCGAGATTTTATTAGATCTTTTGTCCTCACTCATTTAATATAAAAAAAATACTAAACTTTTAAAATGTTATTTTTAAAAGGTCTTTCATTAAACTTACCACCGCAATAAGGTAAAGGCTCGGAAATCAATGAAAAATTAATCACTTTAATTATATAGCTAATATTTTTTTCTTCAGAAATTCATATGTCTTCAGATCCAACTCATGTAATAATTTTAATTGGGCCTACTGCAAGTGGCAAAACAGAATTAGCTATTGAAATTGCAGAATATTTTAAAACTAATATACACAATATCGATTCAAGGCAAATATATAAGTCCATGGATATTGGAACAGCCAAGCCATCTAAAATCCAACAAAAAAAAATAAAGCATTTTTTAATAGATATTGAAGAACCAATCAATCCAATAAATGTAAAACAATTTCAAGAAATTGCTCAGAAATCTATTAAAGGAGAAATTAAACAAGATAATTTACCTTTTCTTGTTGGAGGAAGTGGTTTGTATATGAACTCAATAACAAAAGGGTTTTTTGTACCAGATGTCCCTCCTCAAAATAATTTAAGAAAACAATTAGAAGACCTTGGTCAGGAAAAATGTTGGGACCTGTTAAGAAATTGTGATCCATTATCAACCAAAAAAATCAATTTTGCTGACCGCATTCGAACAATAAGAGCTTTAGAAGTCTTTTACGTAACAGGTAAGCCATTGTCAACTCTGAAAGTTAAGAAACCACCTAACTGGAAAATCTTAGAGCTTGGATTAGACAGAGATAATTTAAAAGAAAGAATTTTTCAAAGAACAAAAAATATGTTTTTATTCGGAATTATTGAAGAGACGAAACACCTTATCTCTAATTACGGATTTGATTTGCCAATATTAGAAACAATTGGTTATCGAGAAGCTAGGGATGTTTTAAATAACCATTTAACAATTGACAAAGCGATTGAGTTGACTACGACAAAAACAATCCAATTTGCCAAAAGACAAAAAACTTGGTTTCGTAATAAAAATAATCCTCTTTGGCTTAATAACAAAAACCCGCTAAAAGATGCAATAATTAAAATAGAGTCTTTTTTAAGCTAACTTTATAAAAATAGATTTTGTTCATCATCCAATCAATTTCTTTAATTAACTGAATGCCCCCACGCCCACGCTTTGACCGACGAGCTCCCCTTAGAGAGCTACCAAATATAAATGAAAGAATAAAATACCCTCAATTGAGAGTCGTTGATTCAGATGGAAAACAATTAGGCGTCATAGATAGATTAAAAGCATTAGAAATAGCATCTCAAAGAGAACTTGATTTAGTTTTGGTGAGCGAAAAAGCAAATCCTCCTGTTTGTAGAATCATGGACTACGGGAAATATAAATTTGAACAAGAAAAGAAAGCTAAGGAAGCAAGGAAAAAATCTCATCAAACAGAAGTAAAAGAAGTAAAAATGAGGTACAAAATTGACAAGCATGATTATGATGTTCGGATTGGTCAAGCTACTAAATTTCTAAAATCGGGAGATAAGGTAAAATGCACTGTAATTTTTAGGGGAAGAGAAATTCAACACTCAAATTTAGCTGAGACTCTTCTTTTAAGAATGGCTAATGATTTAGAAGAGCAATCAGAAGTTCAACAAAAACCAAAAAGAGAAGGAAGAAACATGATTATGTTTTTAAGCCCTCGTAAAACTCCTCTTATTAAAAAAGATGATGGGTGATAAATTTTTATCAAAAAATATGACGAATGTTAAAGTGTCACTATATCAAAAAATAAATTAATCAGGATTTTTCAAAAGTGAGATTCCATATTCAACAAGAAAGTGATATACCAGCATCAACTCAACTATACAATCAAATATGTTTTGCAATTGCTGCAAGACATTATCCTCCAGGGCACAGACTTCCAAGTACAAGGCAACTTGCAATGCAGACTGGACTTCATCGAAACACTATAAGCAAAGTATACAGACAACTGGAAATAGATGGGGTTGTTGAAGCAATAGCTGGATCAGGTATCTATGTAAGAGATAATCTTAATAAAAGAGAATTTAAAAAGTCTTTTTACTCAAAAGATAAAATAAGTAAACAACCTGATCAAGAAGCAAAAAAGGTTATTGACAACTTGATAAATCTAGGCTGCAGTTTACAAGAAACGAGAGATATATTGACCAATGAAATTGATTGGCGTATTAAGTGTGGATCAAGAATCATAGTCAGTACTCCTAGAGAGGATATTGGCGCTTCTATGTTAATAGCTGAAGACCTTTCCACAACAGTTAATGTACCAGTAGAAGTTGTTCCTATGGAAGAATTAGAAAAAGTTTTGAGTAATTCAAATAGTGGTACTATTGTCACAAGTAGATATTTTTTACAGCCTCTAGAAAAAGTTGCAAAACAATATGGGGTTCGAGCTATTGCAGTTGACTTGAGCGATTTCCAAAAGGAATTGAAAGTTATTAAGGAATTAAATGCTGGGAGTTGCGTAGGTATTGTTAGTATAAGTCCTGGTTTATTAAGGGCAGCAGAAATTATAATACATAGTATGAGAGGTAGTGAATTAATTCTTATGACTGCAATCTCAGACAATAATAATAGATTACTATCACTTTTAAAGGCTTCTAACCATATAGTTTGTGATGGACCTAGTTTATCAGTTGTAGAAAACGCATTATTAAAAAATCGTTCTCAGCTAATGAGATTACCTCAAATAATATGTGCTAGAAATTATTTAAGTATTGAAACAATAGATCAATTAAAAAAAGAAATAGGAGTTATTAATTAAAATAAGATGCTAAAAACTTTTAAATCAGATATAGAAATCATAAGAGAGAGAGATCCTGCCGCGAGAGGAATAATAGAAATATTTCTTTGCTATCCAGGCTTTCAATCAATAGTTATGCATAGGTTTACGCATAAATTATGGCAATTAAAGATTCCCTTGATACCCCGTTTAATGAGTCATCTTAATCGGTTAGTAACAGGTATTGAAATCCATCCTGGGGCAAAAATTGGCAAACGGGTTTTCATAGATCATGGAATGGGAGTCGTAATTGGAGAAACAGCTGAAATAGGAAATAATTGTCTTCTATATCAGGGAGTTACATTAGGAGGTACTGGTAAAAGCCATGGCAAAAGACACCCAACCTTAATGGAAAATGTTGTAGTTGGGGCAGGAGCAAAAATTCTTGGATCCATCAGAGTGGGATCTAATACACGTATCGGCGCGGGTTCAGTAGTTGTTCGAAATGTAGAGGGGAACAGTACTGTTGTTGGAGTCCCTGGCAGGGTAGTTCATCAAAGTGGTGTCAAAGTAAATCCGTTAGCTCACTCTGCCTTACCAGATGCAGAAGCTAATGTGATAAAAAATTTAATGGATAGGATAGACTCTCTTGAAAATGACATTCTTAAATTACAAAAAACCCTACAATGTTTAGCAAACTCAGAATCCATTGATATTTCTAAACTCGGTGATTCTCAAAATCTTAAAGACAAAGAAATTTTTGAATTTCTTGGAGATGATTAAATATTGATTTAACTTTTTTCATTAGCGTCAGTTTTAGGTTGAAACATAAACATTGAATAAATAACATTTCGTCTCATATTAGTCATCATTTCAAGAAACATGTCATATCCTTCGTTTTTATATTCGATTAATGGATCTTTTTGACCATAACCTCTCAATCCAACTGATTCTCTCAAGGAATCCATGGATTGCAGATGTTCTCGCCATAAATTATCGATTTGCTGCAAAATGAAAAATCTTTCAGCTTCTCTCATCAATCCTGGACGAATCTTTTCTATTTGTGATTCCTTTAAATCATAAGCTATTCGTAATTGCTCCTGAAGATAGTTTTTTAATTCCTCTATTGACAGTAATTTAACATCATCAGATTTAAGATCATCTAATAAATATATAAATTCTTTGACTTTAGAAATTAATTGATCAATATTCCATTCCTCAGGAGGAAGATCAGGATTAATATAAGCATCTACAATTTCAATCATTGTCCTTTCTCCATATCCAATTACTTGTCTCTTTAAATCAATTCCTTTCAATACTCTTAGTCTTTCGCCATAAACTGCTTTTCTTTGATTATTCATTACCTCGTCGTATTCAAATACTTGTTTTCTAATATCGTAATAGTAGGTCTCAACTTTCTTTTGAGCACTTTCTAGAGACCTAGTAAGCATTCCTGACTCAATAGGCATATCTTCATCAACCCTAAAAGCATTCATTAGATTTGCTACTCGATCACCTCCAAAAATCCTTAATAAATTATCATCTAAAGATAAAAAGAATCTTGTACTTCCAAGATCACCCTGTCTTCCTGCTCTTCCTCTGAGTTGATTATCCACTCTTCTCGATTCATGCCTCTCAGTACCAATGACATGTAAGCCACCAGCTTCTCTTACTTTTTCTTCTTCATGAATCAAAACTTTTTCATATTCTTTTTTTACATCAGACAAAGATTCTCTTAAAAGCTTTATCGAGTTATCATCAGTTGGGGCTTTTTCTGCAGCTGTAGCTATTCTGTCATCAAGCTCTAAGACGGAAAGTTGTCTTTCTCCCCAATTTTTTACAAGTTCATCAGATAAAAGAGAGAGTTTCTTTTCAAATGCTTCATCGAGCTTACAAGGAAAAAGACTAGTTGAAGAATTTGAAATGTTCTTTTTCAAATTTGTAACAGCTTTTTTAGAAAAACCACCTTTAGATTTTGAACTTCTTTGTTTAGGTATTGGTGGCTTATGCTCATTATCAGGCTTAACTAACAAAGGAATTAAAATTTCTTTTAATTTAAGCCTGGCCATATAGTCACTATTACCGCCAAGAATTATATCTGTTCCCCTTCCAGCCATATTAGTCGCAATAGTAACAGCACCTGCTCTTCCTGCCTGAGCAACAATTTCGGCCTCACGTTCAACGTTCTCTGGCTTAGCATTTAACAAATTATGTGGAATTTTTTCTTTAGATAGAAGTGAACTTAATAATTCACTTTTTTCAACACTTGTCGTACCAACTAATACAGGTCTACCTTCTCTATGAATTTGCGCAGTTTCTTTAGCAACGGCATTCCATTTACCAATCTCTGTCTTAAATACTTGATCAGACCAATCTTGCCTCTTTCTTATTTGATTTGTAGGTATAACTGTTGATTCTAATTTATAAGTTTTTTCAAATTCAACCTCCTCAGTTTTTGCGGTTCCCGTCATTCCTGCTAAACCAGGATATAAAAGGAAAAAATTCTGATAAGTTATGGATGCTAATGTTTGAGTCTCAGGCTGAATTTTAAGACTCTCTTTTGCTTCTATTGCCTGATGTTGTCCATCACTCCAACGTCTTCCTGGCATTACCCTACCAGTAAATTCATCCACTATGACGGCCTCATCGTTCTTAATAATATAATTTACATCTTTAATAAATAATTCTTTAGCTTTTAAAGCATTAGTTATATAATGCGCCCAAGGATCTTGAGGATTATATAAATCATTAACTCCCAAATACTCTTCGCATTTTGCAAAGCCCTGATCAGTTAATATGCAACTTCTCTGTTTTTCATCAACTTCATAATCCCCTTCTGGATCAATACCATCTTTACTTAATTCTTTTGCTTTGACCAATGCCAGAGATAATTCTGCAGCTTTTTGATATTTTTCTTGTGGTCTTTCAACTTGGCCAGAAATTATTAGAGGCGTTCTTGCTTCATCAATTAATATTGAATCCACCTCATCAATTACGCAATAATTAAATTTTCTTTGAACTACCTCATTAATATCGGTAGCCATATTATCTCTTAAATAATCAAATCCTAATTCTGAATTTGTGGCATAAGTTATATCACAATCATAATTCTTCTTCCTCTCAACTGGATTCATATCTTGCTGAATCAAACCAACGGATAAACCTAAGAAACGATGAACTTGTCCCATCCACTCTGCATCTCTTCTAGCTAGATAATCATTTACAGTAACAACATGAACACCTTTTCCAGTAAGAGCATTTAGATAACAAGGTAAAGTTGCAACAAGGGTTTTACCCTCTCCAGTCTTCATCTCAGCAATTTGACACTCATTTAAAACCATCCCGCCTATTAACTGAACATCAAAATGTCTCATATCAAGAACACGTTTACTTGCTTCTCTTACGATTGCAAAGGCTTTAGGAAGAAATTCTTCTAGGAGTTCTTTTTGTTTTTTTAAATCTAATTCTGCTGAAATATTTGATTTAAGATTTTGAGTTTCTTTTCTCAGCTCATCATCAGTCAATTGAGAAATTTCTTCTTCTAAGAAATTTATCTCTTCCACTATTGGTTGATAGCGCTTTAACTTTCGTGTATTCGGATCTCCCAACAAAAGTTTTAGCATAAGTCAAAGTCCTTAAAAAATTCATCTTATTACAAACATTATAAATTAGTGCGTTACAACAGAATGAAGAAAAATATTATCTCTTTATTTTATATAAACGATCGATTAAGGTATTTAGATTGAAGTCACAAAAATAACCTTGCTGACATCACTTTTCAAAAATCTTTTTAAAAAATGAAAGAAATATCTCTAATCAAGCATGGCAAAGGAGCTTTAGGGTTAAGGGTTTTTGGATTAGGTCCTAATCTTAAACCAGCAAATGGATTAATT
Source organism: Prochlorococcus sp. AH-736-N03 (assembly GCA_028140765.1). GTDB lineage: Bacteria > Cyanobacteriota > Cyanobacteriia > PCC-6307 > Cyanobiaceae > Prochlorococcus_A. Next base: position 52,155 of record JAOIOX010000001.1, read on the forward strand.
AAGCTACAAAAATTACTAGATACTAATGCTTTCTGGTCAAAAAATAGAACAATTAATGATCTAAAAAAATGTCTAGCTAACAGTGATATCGTAATAAGTCTTTGGGTTGGTAAGGAAATAGTTGGTTTTGGTAGAGCTTTAACCGATGGGGTTTACCGCGGAGTACTTTGGGATATTGTTATAGATCAAAATCATCAAGGCAAAGGTTTTGGCACATTAATTGTAAACAATCTTTTATCTTCTAAAAAAATTAAAAATACAAAAAAATTATATTTAATGACAACAAATAAAAAATTATTTTATTCTCAATTTGATTTTAAAGAAGTTACTTCTCAAAATTTATTGATTCGTGAAATATAAAGCACTTTGTTTCTAAAGAAACAACATCATGATACAAATTTACTATAAAGCCATCTTATAAAAGGCCCTAAAATAGGAACTGGTCCAAAAGTTGGTCCACAAAAATCAAAGTAATCTCTGTGCTCTTTGATTAATCCATTTTCACCAAATAATAAACGTGTAGTTCCAGGATATATAAATTCTTTACCCATAATTCTTAAACCCATTGTCCATTCAACAAATCCACAATCCCCAGTTATGGAAATTGCATGAGTTTCTAAAAAAACATCATCACATCTTTTAACTAGCTTTTCTTGAGCTTTAACATAAGAATCTAAGCCCGCTGTTTCCTGAGTTGGGTCTTTAAAAATAACATTCTCATTATAAAATTCAGCCCATTTTTGTTTTGTTGGAGCATCCGTACCATAAGGTTTAGTAAATAATCCTTTTAAATCCTCAATAGAAATTAATCTTGTCATTACGAGATGGTTATTACAAATACTTTAAGGGATACAAACATTAAAAGCGGATGAAGAGATTCGAACTCTCGACATTCTCCTTGGCAAGGAGATGCTCTACCACTGAGCTACATCCGCATGACTTTTTTATTTTATCTCAAAGAAGGGATCAATGATAAAAATAATTAAATTTTTTCAATTAATTTAAATTTTTAATTAAGGATCCCATCTCAATTGCTTGTAAAGCATAATTCCAACCAAGATTATTTTTAATCCCTGCTCTTTCTAAAGCCTGCTGCATAGTATCAGTAGTTAAAACTCCAAAAATAATTGGAACATTATTTTCATTTGAAACTTGGGAAATACCTTTGCTCGCCTCAGATATCACTACATCATAATGGGAAGTTTCACCACGGATCACAGCCCCAAGAGCAATTACAACGTCATAACTCTTTTTTTTCATGAGGGTTTTAGCTGCGATTGGTAATTCGAATGAACCAGGAACCCAAACTATATCTACTTGATTGCTCAATTCAGAAGTATCTAAACCATGTCTTTTTAAACAATCAAGGCAACCAGATAGAATTTTATTTGTAATTAAATCATTAAATCTTGCTATTACAATCCCAACTTTTAAAGTAGAGGCATTAGTAAAAGAACCCTCAAAAATAGCCATTAAATTTTAATTAGTTATATTAATAGACTCTCACGAAAAGGTATTAAGTTCAAACTAATGAAGAAACTATCCCTGTAACAAAAACCAAAACAACCCAAACAGCAGCAATAGAATAAATTTTTCTCCTACTTTCTCGCTGTCCTTCCTCAGTAGAAGGTTGAGTCACATATAAAACGGGTACTCCAACTACCGCAATTAAAGAAGCAAATAATAGAGCATTTACGAAGAAAAAGTTAACAGCCTGCATAATTCAGTCTTAGGTTTCAAACATTATAAATACTATAATCTCATGAAAATGATAATTTTTAGAGAAAATTTACATACTTTAGACACTTTAAATGCAAAAAAAATTTTTCTAACTAATATCTATTTAGGAATTAAAAAAGTATGCAAGAAGATACGATAATTCAAAAGAATTTATTTGCTATTGGTAATGAAAATAATGAACAAAAAGAAATACCAAAAATTCCAGAAGATTTATCTTTGGAAGATTTAAAAAAAGAATCGAAAAAAAGACCTAGACAAAGAAAAAATTCAACTAATTTGATAAATAAATTTAAGACTGATTTGATTGCAAATAACAAAAATGTGTGCATCAACGAAGAATCCTATAGCTATAAAACAGTTTCAAAACTGAAATTAACTCCAGTAATGAAGCATTATGTAACTCTAAAAGAGGAAAATAAAGATAGGTTATTACTTTATAGATTAGGAGATTTTTTTGAATGTTTTTTTGAGGATGCTGTATTAATATCTAACCTTTTAGAAATAACGCTTACCAGTAAAGATGCTGGCAAAGAGATTGGTAAGATCCCTATGGCAGGGGTTCCCCATCATGCAATGGAGAGATACTGTGCTGATTTAATTAAAAAAAATTATTCTGTGGTTATATGCGATCAATTAGAAAAAAGTTCTGGACATTATGGGACTCCAATTAAAAGAGGAATAACAAGAATAATTACTCCTGGAACTGTAATTGAAGAGGGAATGTTGATAGCAAAGAAAAATAATTGGATTACTGCTATTTACTTATCAGAAGAAAACTTAGATGAATCTTATGAATGGGGTATATCAAAGGCTGATGTAAGCACAGGAGAATTAATAACTTTAGAAGGCCAATCTCTGTCAAAACTATTTGATGAAATTATTAAATTAGATTCTTCAGAAATTATTGTAGGAAGCAATGCAGTAAGAAATTTATTAATTAAAGGAAATAGTCAAATTACATATACTGTTTCTCAAGAGACCAATTTTGGAATTAATGAAGCAAATTATCTAATAAAAAATTATTTCCAAATTGCAAACCTAGAGGGAATAGGACTTAAAAATTTAAACAATGCAACTAGATCACTTGGTGGTTTATTAAATTATTTAGAAAAAATTAATCCTTCAAATTTAGATAAAGATTCTTCTTTAAAAATCTCATTAGACTTTCCACAAATCCAATATGGACATAACAAATTAATTATTGATTATCAAACTCAAAAAAACTTAGAAATCAAAAATACGCAACGAGAAAACAATTATGTAGGTTCGCTATTATGGAGTATTGATAGAACTTATACTTGCATGGGTGCAAGGTGTTTAAGAAGGTGGATAGATTCACCACTATTAAACGTTAATGAAATTTATAAAAGACAAAATATAATTACAAACTTTCTTGAATCTAAAAAATTACGTACAGATACTCAAAATTTACTTAGAGCAATGGGGGATTTAGAAAGACTGGCAGGTAGAGCTTGTGCAGGTCATGCAAGTCCGAGAGACTTGATTGCAATAGCTGAAGGTTTAAAAAAATTGCCTAGACTAAAATCCATAATTGAATTATTTAAATATGATCTCCCAGATTGGACTGATCAATTAAAAAATATTGATGAAGGACTCTTAGAATTAGCTGATACTATAAGTTTTAAACTAGTAGAAAATCCTCCTCTTAATATTAGTGAAGGAGGCATGATCCACGATGGTGTTGACAACATATTAGATGGTTTACGCAATTTAATGGATGATTACTCTGAGTGGCTCAATAAAGAGGAATTAAAGGAAAGGAAAATTAGTAAAATTTCAAACCTAAAAATTCAATTTCATAAAAATTTTGGATATTACATTTCTATAAATAAGTCAAAAGTTGATTTAGCTCCAGAACATTGGATCAAAAGGCAAACGTTAACTAATGAAGAAAGGTATATAACTTCAGAAATTAAAAATAAAGAAAATAAGATTTTCCAAATAAAAAGTAGAGCTTCATCAAAAGAATATGAAATTTTCTGCGAATTAAGAAATATAGTTGCTGAAAAAACAAAACAAATAAGATCAATCGCAAAATCCATAGCATCTCTTGATGCACTACTTGGTTTATCTATTACTTCAGTAGAAAACAATTTTATAAAACCTTCATTAATACCAATAAATGATTCAATGACAAAAAATAGTACAAAAATTATCGCAGGAAGAAATCCAATTGTAGAGCAATTGTTAAGTGATAAAAAGTTTATAGCAAACGATATCTCTTTTGAGGATAATCAAAAATTAATTATATTAACAGGTCCCAATGCAAGCGGAAAAAGTTGCTTTATTAGACAACTTGGTTTAATACAAATTCTCACACAAATTGGTAGCTTTGTTCCTGCTAATAATGCTGAAATCAAGATTGCAGATAGAATTTTCACAAGAATTGGGGCGGTTGATGATCAATCATCTGGACAATCAACATTTATGGTAGAAATGTCTGAAACTGCATCAATTCTAAATCAGGCAACTTCTAGCTCACTAGTTTTACTTGATGAGATAGGCAGAGGGACATCTACCTTTGATGGACTTTCAATAGCTTGGTCAGTAAGTGAATATCTTGCAAAAAAAATTCAATGTAATACTATTTTTGCTACGCACTATCATGAGCTGAATTATTTAAAAAATACAAATAAGAACATACAAAATTTTCAAGTTTTAGTAGAACAAAATAACGATCAGCTAATCTTTAGCCACAAGATTGTTAAAGGTGGCTCAAACAAAAGCTATGGCATAGAAGCAGCTAAATTAGCAGGAGTTCCAAAAGAAGTTATAGAAAGAGCAAAATCAGTTTTAAATTCTTTAGAAGAAAATAACAAATTAAATTATGATAATTAAGTAGATTTTTGACATTTTTATAAAATAAATACTTTTTAAATTGTTTCCCTCAATAACGCGTTAACCGCAGCAGCTGCCATGGCAGCACCTCCTCTAGTTGAATTCAAAACAATTCTAGGAAGTTCTGTGGAAATCAGTTTGTTTTTGCTATTCTCTACTCCAATAAATCCAACAGGCATTCCGATAATTAAACTAGGTAAATCTTTTGCATTTTCTAAAATATCAATTAAATAAGTTAACGCTGTAGGCGAACTGCCAATAACTACAATAGGAGATTTGCTTCCAGAATTTATAGCAGATAACTCTTTCCAACCTTCACTTACGCCATATGCAGTTTTAGTTAAATTTGTATGATTATTTTTTCCAAACCACATTCTAGCGGAAAATATTTTATTCCTAGTGGTATTTGCTGCCATGGATTTTATTGCTGCTGCCGCCATATCGGTATCAGTTAAAATAGGAGCACCATTTTTAAGTGCCTGAAGCCCTTTCTCGCAAGCACCTTCACTAAAATTTACAAGATTTTGAACTGTAAAATCTCCTGAAGTATGGACTAATCTCTCTAAAACTTTTTTTTCCAAATAATTTAGATCATTGACTGCTAAACGAGATCTTATGAATCTGATACTTTCCAAAAAAATTGGATGATCTATTACCATTAAATTTAATTTGTGTTAGAAGTAATCATAGTTAATATATGGTTTTTATTGAGCTATTATGCCAATACAAATATTATGGGGTAATGATTTAAATGCTCAAAATACATTTATTCAAAAATTAATTGATAAGGAAGTATCCAAAGAATGGAAAGAAATAAACGTCACTAATTTAAATGGAGATGATGATGAACAAGTCAATAAAGCTTTTGATGAAGTTCTTACACCTCCTTTTGGGGATGGATACAGAATAATTACATTGAAAAATAATCCCATTTTTACTACCAAAAATGAAGATCTAAGAACTAAATTTGAAAAAATTCATGACAATATACCTCAAAATACTTATTTCATTTTGCAAAATACAAAAAAACCAGACTCAAGACTAAAGAGTACTAAATTTTTACAAAAACTTATCAAAAATAATTTAGCTAAAGTAAAGTCATTTTCATTACCAGAGATCTGGGACTATGAGGGACAAAAAAGATTTTTAGAGGATACAGCAAATGAAATGAATATCAAAATTGATAAAAATGCAGCTGAATTAATTATTGATTCAGTTGGTAATGACAGCTTTAAATTAATAAATGAATTAGCGAAAGCAAAAACATACCTCTCTGCAGTATCAAGTGACTCGAATTCACAACTTTTTCTTAAAAGTATTGATGTAAAAAAAATATTTAGTGATCATCAATCCAATATTTTCAAAATAATTGATCTTCTCTTACAAAAAAATATTAATGAAAGCCTCATTGAAATAAATTATTCTTTACAGAAAGGAGAACCTGCTTTAAGACTAAATGCAGGTTTAATTAGTCAAATAAGAATTCATACCATTATAAAACTAGCAGTTAATTCAAGTAACGATAATGCAGAAAAGATTTGTAATCTTGCAGGCATTTCTAATCCAAAAAGAATTTTTTTTATTCGAAAAAAAGTCAAAAATGTATCTCAAGAATATTTAATTAATTTAATGAGTAACTTACTAGATATTGAATCGTTACTAAAACAAGGTAATAATCCTATAAATGTTTTTACAGAGAAGTTAATTAATTTAAGTTAACCAAATTATAAGTTTAAGAATTTACATTATGATTTAAGTATGGCTTTACTAGTAAAAAAATTTGGCGGTACTTCTGTCGGTGATATTAAAAAAATTAAAAATATTGCAAGTAGCATTTGTCAAAGTAAAGAAGCAGGGAATGAAATCGTCGTAGTTGTCTCTGCGATGGGGCAAACTACAGATGATTTAAATTGTTTAGCGGAATCAATTAGTAAAAATCCTAATCGAAGAGAATTGGATATGCTTCTCTCAACTGGAGAGCAAGTAACCATAGCTCTTCTTTCAATGGCATTAAACGAATACGGAATACCTGCAATTTCAATGACTGGTAGCCAGGTTGGAATTATTACTGAATCAATTCATGGGAAAGCGAGAATTCTGGATATTAAAACAGAAAGGATCCAAAATTATTTAAATCAGGGTTTTGTAGTTGTCGTGGCTGGATTTCAAGGAACAACATTAAGCCATACGGGTTCAATGGAAATTACAACTTTGGGTAGAGGTGGTTCAGATACTTCCGCGGTAGCTTTATCAACAGCTTTAGGAGCTGAGACTTGCGAAATTTATACAGACGTTCCAGGTGTTCTTACTACTGATCCAAGGATTGTTCCTAATGCAAAACTCTTAGATGAAATTAGCTGCGAGGAAATGCTTGAACTTGCAAGCGTCGGTGCTTCAGTTCTTCATCCAAGAGCAGTAGAAATTGCTCGCAATTATGGAATTAAATTGTGTGTCAAATCAAGCCAAAGTGACTCCAGTGGGACTCTCCTAGAAAGTCAAATCCAACCTCTCCCGCTAAAAAGAGGAAGCTTAGAATTAACAAAAACAGTCAATAGTCTTGAAGTATTAGAAAACCAAGCAGTATTCAGTCTCTCAAATATTCCTGATAGGCCTGGGATTGCTGCGCAAATATTTGAAAAACTTTCAGAAGCAAGTATTAACGTAGATTTAATAATACAAGCGACAAATGATGGAAATAAAAACGATATTACATTTACAGTTGGTAAATCAGAAGTAAAAAAGACTGCAGAACAATGTGAACTTATAACTAGTCAATTAGGGGGAGAATTTAACTTAAAAACCAACATGACTAAATTAAGTATTCAAGGAGCAGGCATTATGGGCAGACCTAGTGTTTCAGCTGATTTATTTGATACTTTATCTCAAGCGAATATAAATGTTAGGTTAATAGCTACTAGTGAAATTAAAGTCAGCTGTGTAATTGAAATTAATAATATACCAAAAGCTATTAGATTTGTTGCTGAGAAATTTAAGTTATCCGATACACAAATATTTGTTAATCCAATCAATGAAAAACAAGATCAACCTGAAGTAAGAGGAATTGCATTAGATAAAAACCAAGTTCAGGTAAGCTTTCGAAAACTGCCTGATCGTCCAGGTGTAGCAGCATCGATATGTTTAGCATTAGCTGAAAATAATATACTTATCGATACTATTGTTCAGTCTGAAAGAATTTCCTCTTTAAAAACTAAGGATATTAGTCTTACAATGAATAAACAAGATAGAGAAAAAGCTAACTTAGTTTTTGAGGCCTTAACAAAAAAATTACCCGGATCATACATTGAAGATGGCCCTGCAATAGCAAAAGTAAGTACTGTAGGAGCGGGAATGGCATTTAAGGTTGGAACAGCTGGAAAAATATTTAGATCATTGGCTGACCAAAATATCAATATTGAAATGATTGCCACGAGTGAAATTAGGACTTCATGTATTGTCTTAGAAAAAGATTGTGACAAAGCAGTTAATGCGATTCATAATCATTTCGAATTAGAAAAATAAGTTCTTTTTAATTATTTCTTGCCAATTTTTGTCTTAATTTTTTGATTCTATCCCTCAAATTTGCTGCTTCTTCAAAATTTAACTCTTTTGCAGCGTCTTTCATTTTAATTTCTAACTTCTCTATTAAGTCAGGCAATTCTTCCAGCAAACATTGATTATCGCTGGAACTGAGAATTGCGTCAGTTTTGTTATTAACTATATTTATTAAATCTTTAGATAAACCACCAGCATCTAGTTTTCTGGAAAGTTCTAGAAAAGATAATATTGAATTTTCTATTTTTTTGCCTGCAGGTTTTGGAGTAATACCATTGACTTGGTTATATTTTTTTTGAATAGTTCTTCTTCGTTCAGTTTCATATATTGCTCTTTTCATTGAATCTGTGAAGTTATCTGCATAAAGCAAGGCAACACCTTCAACATGTCTGGCAGCTCTTCCTATTGTTTGAATCAATGACCTTTCAGCTCTGAGAAAACCTTCTTTATCAGCATCTAAAATAGCGACTAAAGATACTTCTGGAAGATCTAGTCCCTCTCTTAATAAATTAACTCCTACCAATACATCATATTCGCCCATTCTAAGGTCTTGAATAATTTCAATTCTTTCAATTGAATGGATTTCGGAATGCAAATATCTAACCCTTACTTTATTTTCAGATAAAAAATCAGTTAGATCTTCAGCCATTCTCTTAGTAAGTGTTGTGACAAGCACTCTTTGATTCTTTTCGGCTCGAATTCTTATTTCAGATAACAGATCTTCTATTTGGCCTTCACTAGGTCTTACATCAATTACTGGGTCTAACACCCCAGTTGGTCTTATAACTTGCTCAATAAATTCACCATCACATTGATCTAATTCCCATTGTCCGGGGGTTGCACTTATAAATAATGTCTGTTTTGATTTTTCCCAAAACTCTTCACATTTCAAAGGTCTATTATCTGCAGCACTTGGCAATCTAAAACCATGATCTATTAAAACTTTTTTTCTAGATTGATCACCGTTGTACATCGCATGAAGTTGAGGACATGTTACATGACTCTCATCAACTACCAACAACCAATCTTTGGGAAAGTAATCTATTAAACATTCTGGCGGTGAACCTTCCTCCCTACCTGATAAATGACGAGCGTAATTTTCAACTCCATTACAATAACCAACCTCTTTAAGCATTTCTAAATCATATTTTGTACGTTGTTCTAGACGTTGAGCCTCTAATAATTTTCCTTCGTATGTAAATTTATCGAGTTGAGTTTTTAATTCACTTCTAATTGCACTTATTGCACTCTCAAGTCTTTCTTTCGGAGTCACAAAATGCTTCGCTGGGTAAACGCTAACTTGTTCCAAACTTTCAAGTATTTCTCCTGTAGTAGGGTCAACATATCTAATAGCCTCGACTTCATCACCAAATAACTCAATTCTTATTAATCTATCTTCATAAGCTGGACCGATTTCTAAAACATCACCTTTAATTCTGAATCTACCTCTAGTTATTTCAATATCATTTCTAGTATATTGATTTTCAACAAGAGACCTCAAAGAAGAACGTAGATTTATTGATTTTCCTACTTCAAATTTAACAGCAGCTTTTAAATACTCACTCGGTATACCAAGACCATAAATACAACTTATTGAGGCTACAACAATTACATCTTTTCTTTCAAATAATGAGCGTGTTGCAGAATGCCTAAGCATATCTATTTCTTCATTAATTGAAGCAGTTTTGGCTATGTAAGTATCACTTACAGGTACATAAGCTTCTGGTTGATAATAATCGTAGTAAGAAATGAAGTACTCAACAGCATTTTTTGGAAAAAATTCCCTTAATTCATTACATAGTTGTGCAGCCAACGTTTTGTTATGGGCTAAAACAAGTGCTGGTCTTCCTGTTTGTTGAATTACATTAGCAATGGTAAATGTTTTACCAGTTCCAGTAGCTCCTAAAAGAGTCTGAAACTGTTTACCATTATTTACGCCTTTAACTAATTTTTTAATAGCTTCTGGTTGATCTCCATTTGGTTCGTAGGGAGCTTGAAGCTTATAGTTGTTCATCAAGCTAGTAGCAAAAGGATGTTGCTATACTAAGAAATTTTTTCTCCAATTAATGAATTTTTCAAAGATTCTTTTAAGCCCCTAACAACCGCAATCATTGATATTAAATCATCTAATTTATTAACAACAGATCCAACGCCAACTGCTGAGGCTCCAGAGGATATTGCTAGTGGACAAGTTACTTGGCTTAATCCAGAGGCACTCATGATTGGTATATTTAGAGATTGTTTCTTAAATTCTTGATGAATAGCATAGGTAGCTGCAAGAGTTGGTACTGATTTTTCAAAAAAACCTTGAATTCCTGGAGAGTAAGGCGTAGAACTAGTACCACCTTCAGTTTGAATAATATCAATACCTTCTTCCACTAGCTTTACAGCAAGATCAACTTGTTTATCAATAGGCATAGTATGAGGAACAGTTACTGATAAAGGAAAATTAGGCAATAAATCCCTCGTCTCTTTTGTAATGTTTAAAACTTTTTTATCTGAAAAATGAATGCCTTTTTCATAAAAAGTATCGTAATTTCCTATCTCAATTAATGATGCTCCTGCTTTTACACAATCTTGAAAAGATCGAGGCACTACTGAACTAACACAAACGGGTAGTGTTGAATTCTTAAGTGCTAAATCAACGAGTTCAGGTTTACAAGCAATATCAACAAGATCTGCACCTCCTAATGAAGCAGCCTCAACAATTATTTTCACAGACTGAACATCGAAATTATTCAATCCTGAAATAACTTTGAGTAAGGATTTGCTTCTTAACTCTTTTTTGATTTTTTGTGGCAAAAGATTAATCAGACTCATTTACTTAATGAATTTATTACCCGATTGTGACATTGTTTTAGTAAAACAGTGCATTTTTTAAAAAATATTATCTGAGCAACACAAAATGACTGATAAAAAATTAAGTCAAAAAAATTGGTCATCATGGCATCATCAGCTTCATAAGGAGATTCTTACCAAAAAAATATTAATTCCCAAAGGATCCAATATTTTAATAAGTGTTTCGGGGGGTCAAGACTCAATGGCCTTATTAACCCTAATTAACGACCTAAAAAAAATACATAATTGGTCTATTAGTGTTTGGCATGGTGATCATCAGTGGCACGAAAAATCATCACTATATGCTCTTGAATTAAAAGATTATTGCGAAGATAAAAATATTTCATTCTCTTTTGATCAAGCAAATAAAGATAGTATTTCTTCAGAAGAAAAAGCGCGAGAATGGAGATATAAAAAATTATGTGAAAGAGCCAAAACTTTATTAAATGAAAACCAGCAAAAACATAATATTTATTTGTTAACTGGTCACACGAGTAGTGATAATGCAGAAACATTTATCCTCAATTTATCTAGAGGAAGCAATTTTGCAGGTCTGAGTAATATTGAGAATAAAAAATTAATAGAAAATCAAATTTATTTAATAAGACCAATATTAATTTTCAGTAGGGAAGATACAAAACAATTTTGCAATGATATGAAGATCCCAGTCTGGGAAGATCCTACAAATTCAGATCTTAAATTAAAAAGAAATTTAGTAAGAAAGAAAATTATTCCTACCTTAGAAGTTATCTATCCTGGTTGTTCTGAAAGGATAAATAATTTTTCCCAAAAAATGAGCAAATACAATAATGAACGTAATGATCTTAGTGAACTAGCGTATTTATATTGTAAAGATGTTAAAGGTATCGATAGGAATCTCCTAAATGGTATGTGTATTGAAGCAAGGTGCACAATTTTAAATAGATTTTTAAAAGAAATATCTGCTAAGCAATGTAGTTCTAAAAATCTGACAAAATTAGCAACTTCAATTTATGAAAAAAATAAAGGTCAAATTAATCTGCAAGAGTTTTTAAAAATTGTTTGGGATAAAAACTATATAAATTTTGAAAAAAGTTAAGATGTTACAGCAGATCTTCTTCTTCTTGTTCTACCTTCAAATGAATCTTCTGTAGCAGTCTCAGCTGATGGATTCTGTGTAACTTTTGGACTTTTTTGGGTATTTTGTGGGTTATTTGAACTATTAGGATGATTATTGTTTGATTTCTTATGGAAATTATTATTATTTCTATTTCTATTGGAGAAATTTTGCTCTTCGGTAATCTTTGGAATATAAGCACGAGTTCCACTTGGAGCAGGTTGAACTAAACACAAAATAAGTGGTTCAACTTGTAATTCTCTTCTCATTCTTCTCGATAAACCATTTTCAATTTCTCTTTGTACACCAATCCAATCTACCTCAAAATTATTCGGCCCAGTTTGTCTGGATAATTGTTTCCATCTATTTTCTAAGACCCAACTTATTTCTCGTTCTGTCCACATAGACATTTTTCTTGGCTCTGCAGTAGTAACAACTCCTCTTAAATTAACTCTAGGAGGCGCAACCATCTTCCCATCTGTACTAATAGGAGCTAAAACAGTTACTACACCATCACCAGCTAATTGCTGCCTTTCCTTTAATACACGAGCATCTACTATCCCATTTCGTGAGTTATCAAGCAGTTCAACACCAGCTTTTACAGGATCACCCTTTTGAATAGAATTAGGTGTTAACTCAACTACATCTCCATTTTCAATAATTAAGATATTGTCCTTTGGAACCCCCATGGTTTGTGCACTCTTCCCATGACAAACAAGCATTCTATGTTCTCCATGAACAGGAACAAAAAACTTAGGTTTTGCGAGTGCCAACATTAACTTTTGATCTTCTTGAAAACCATGACCAGAGACATGAATATTCTCACCTTTTCCATAAACAACCTTTGCTCCGAGTTTCATTAATCTATCTATTGTATTAACAACAGAAATAGTATTACCAGGAATTGGGCTGGCTGAAAATATTACAGTATCAGTAGTCTTAAGACGAACATGCTGATGTTCACCACGAGAGATTCTGCTTAACGCTGCTAGGGGTTCTCCTTGACTACCCGTCATCAATAATAAGGTCTCCCTATCTGGCAAATCTCTAATTTGCTTGATAGGAACAAACAAATCATCTGGGCATTTCATATAACCAATATCTCTTGCCTTAGCAATAACATTTATCATCGATCTACCTAACAAACCGACCTTTCTTCCATGTTTCATGGCCAATTCTAAGATCATTGTCACTCTATGAACAGAACTAGCAAAAGTGGTAAGGATAACTCGTTCTTTTGCCTCTGCAATATGTTTTTCTAAAGAGGGATAGATAGTCTTCTCAGAAGGACAAAAACCTGGAACTTCGGCATTAGTAGAATCACTGAACATGCATAAAACACCCTTCTCTCCATAATGCACCATTCTTTCAATATCGAATTGTTCTCCATCTACTGGCATATGATCAAACTTAAAATCTCCAGTGAAAATAATTGTGCCAACAGGTGTTGTAACTGCTAAAGAAAAGCTGTCGCAAATAGAATGGGTATTTCGAATAAATTCAACAGAAAAATGTTGTCCTACTTTTACAACATCTCTTGGATTTACTGTCTGTATAGTTGTTCTATCAGATACCCCTGCTTCCTCCATTTTTCCTCTAAGCATTGACATTGCCAGTCTTGGGCCATAAATAATGGGAATATTAAAATGCTTTAGATGATGAGAAATACCTCCAATGTGATCTTCATGCCCGTGAGTGACAATCATTCCTTTTATTCTTCTTTGATTTTCTTTTAAAAAAGTTGTATCAGGCATAACAACGTTTACGCCATGCATACCATCAGAGGGGAAAGCTAGGCCAGCATCAACAAGCATTAATTCATCACCATATTCAAAAACGCAAGTGTTTTTTCCTATTTCATGTAGTCCTCCAAGAGGTATTACTCGTAGAGCTGGCGTATTACTTTTAGATCTAGATGAATCATTATTAGATCTATTTACAGTTGAATTTGTACTTGATTGCATAATTTTGAAATTTATGAAGGCCTGCTTGTAATCAAATAAGGTTTATTTAAATTTAATTATCAAGTTAAATATAATCCCTATTATAGGGAATTCAGGATAAAAGATAGTTGCTTTTTCATGTCATTGGTTAAAGGTGACAAAGGACTTCTAGGATTACCTACATCCCATCCCGATAGCTCCAAAGCAGCCTTAATTGGGATTGGATTAGTAGTCATAAAGAGTGCTTTGAAAAGAGGCTGAAGTTTTTCATGAATGGCAAGAGCATTAGAAACCTTTCCACTTTGAAAAGAATGAATCATTTCTTTCAATTGCAATCCAACTAAATGACTTGCAACACTTACTACTCCTACAGCACCTACAGATAACATTGGAAGCAACAATGAATCGTCGCCACTATATACAGAGAGTTCGGAGCCACAAATAGCTCTTAGTTCTGTTACTTCTTCTATTCTACCGCTTGCAGCTTTAATACTGAGAATATTTGAGAAATCCATAAGTTTCTTCACAGTATCAGGTAATAAATTGCATCCAGTCCTGCCAGGAATGTTGTAGAGCATAAGAGGCAAATCCTTTGCAGATTTAGCAATAGAACTGAAATGTTTATAAAGACCTTCTTGAGGCGGCTTATTGTAATAAGGAACAACGACCAAAGCACCGTCGGCACCAGAGTCGTAAGCTTTTTTTGTAGCTTCCACAGCTTCGCTTGTACAATTGCTACCAGTGCCAACTATTACTTTACAGCTTGCATCCAAAGATCCTTTTACAGCAATAAATAAGTCATGCTGTTCCGCCCATGAAAGAGTCGGAGATTCTCCAGTAGTACCGCACAACACAATTCCATCGGAACCGTTCTCAAAAAGATAATTTGAAAGTTTTATAGCTAGTTCATAATCTACATCTCCATTCTCAGTGAATGGAGTAACCATTGCAGTCAATATTTTTCCAAATAGTGGATTATTACACTCAGTTTTGTCTGTGATCATTTTTTTGGAATTAATAACTCAGCTATTTGAACAGCATTCAGAGCTGCTCCTTTTCTTATTTGATCTCCACATAACCATAATTCTAATCCATGAGGCTGACTTATATCAGTTCTTAGCCTGCCAACAGCAACATTATCCCTTCCCATAACATCATTTGGCATAGGAAATCTATTATTTTTGTAATCCTCAATAACTTCAATTCCGGGAGATTTTTTTAATTCTTCAAGAGCATCTTTAGGCTCAACTACATCAGCAAATTCAATATTGATCGATTCAGAATGTGCTCTCAATACTGGGACTCGAACACATGTAGCAGAGAGCTTTAAATCAGCAATATTTAATATTTTCCTTGTCTCATTAACCATTTTCATCTCTTCTTCGCAGTAATTATTTGAAAGCATAGGGGAATTATGTAAAAACAAATTAAAAGCAAGCGAGTATGGCAAAACTTCGCTTTTTTGAGGATTTCCTTGAAGATATTGTTCAGTTAAAAGTTTTAGTTCCTCCATCGCCAGTTGGCCTGCACCACTGACAGATTGATATGTTGAGACAATGACTCTTTGGATAGTCGAAAGTTTGTTTAATGGAGCTAAAACTAATGTCAACAAAATGGTAGTGCAGTTTGGATTCGCTATTACCCCATCATGATTAAGTACGTCACTAGAATTAACTTCAGGGACTATAAGAGGAACGTTCTTATCTAATCTGAAAGCACTTGAATTATCTATCAGTAAAGCATTTTGATCAATAATGGTAGACAACCATTTTTTTGAAATACTCCCGCCAGCTGAAGCCAAAACTAAATCAAGATTCTTAAATTCTTCCTTAGTTGTTTTTTTTGTAACTAATTCTTCATCTTTCCAAATAATTTTTTTTCCTTCTGACCTCTCTGATGAAAGCAAGACCAATTCTGAAATTGGGAAATCACGTTGTTCAAGAATTTTTAGCAATTCAGATCCCACAGCACCTGAAGAACCTAAAACAGCAACTTTTAATGGCCTATTAGGCAAATACGGAGATTGTCTCACACTTTAAAATGATTTTTATAAATAGATTGACTATTTTTTTTACTTTATCAAAAAATTAACTTTCAAGGAAATCACATAATGTGAAATAATTAAGATTCGGCTCATAGTAATAACTTAAGAAAAACATGGCTAAAGATGCACTAATAGTTAAAACAACACCTCTTCCTCAAAGTAGAATTTCATTCGAATTAGAAATACCATCTGAGACATGCAAAACGTGTGTAAATGAAACAATCAGTTCTATCAGTCGTTCGGCTAAAATTCCGGGATTCAGACTTGGTAAGATTCCTAAACAAGTCTTAATTCAAAGAATTGGCATCACACAATTACATGCTTCTGCTCTGGAAAAAATTATTGATAAATCATGGCAAGAAGCGTTAAAAATAAAATCTATAGAGCCACTAAGTGAGCCAGAATTGGTAGATGGATTTGAATCTTTACTTGCAAAGTTTAGTCCCGAAAAATCACTTAAGGTTACTCTTCAAACTGATGTTGCCCCAGAATTAAAACTTAAAAAATCCAAAGGACTAAGTGTTGAAATATCAAAGACAAAGTTTGATCCCAAGTCAATAGATGAAGCGCTAGAAAAATCTAGAAATCAATTTGCCAACATTATTCCAGTTACCAATAGAGCAGCAAAATTAGGAGACATTGCTGTAGTTAGTTTCAAAGGAAAATATAAAGATTCTGGTAAAGAGATTGATGGTGGAACAAGTGAATCAATGGATCTTGAGTTAGAAAAGAACAAAATGATTCCTGGTTTCGTTGAGGGAATCGTAAAGATGAAAATTGGTGATACTAAAACACTTAACCTTAAATTTCCTGATGATTATTCTCATGAGGATTCAAGAGGCAAAGAAGCAATTTTTGAAGTAAATCTTAAGGATCTTAAGGAAAAAGAATTGCCTGAACTTAATGACGATTTTGCAAAACAGTCTGGCAACAAAGAATCATTAAAAGAATTAAAGAAAGATATTGAAAAGCAACTTAAAGACAATTTTGAAAAAACTCAAAAAGATATCAAAATTGAAGCCTTATTAGATGCCTTAACAAAAGAATTGGTTGCTGACATTCCAAAATCTATGATTGATATAGAAGTGAGGAATAATATTGAACAAACCGCTCAAAGATTTGCTCAACAAGGTCTTGATGTAAAATCTACTTTCACTCCGGAATTAGTTAAGTCATTAGCAGAGTCCACAAGGCCTCAAGCTGAAAAAAATGTTCAAAGAAATTTAGCTTTAAAAGCATTAGCTGAAACAGAAAACATAAAAGTAGAGAAAGATGAAATTGATTTAAAAATGAAAGATTATGAAGAAGCAATCTCTCAATCTTCAAAACAAATAGATATTAAAAGATTAAGAGAAGTAGTAAGTAACGATCTACTCAAGGAAAAATTAATAATTTGGCTTGAAGAAAATTCTGAAGTAAAAGAAAAAACTACAAAAACTTCTAAAGCTACCAAAACCTCCAAAACAACAAAAGCCACAAAAACTGCGACAAAAACTTCAAAAACTTCAAAAACTCAAAATAAAAAAGAAAAAAAATAATTTATGAAATTTCCTACTAATTAAAGAAAAACCCCTTAAATTATTCATAAGACGAAAACTAATTTGTGAACTCAGAAAAAAAACATTTGATCCAAAGCTCAATACGTTCTTACGAAAGTAATAAACAAACTATTGCTGCTGTTCCTACCGTTATAGAACAATCAGGTAGAGGAGAAAGAGCTTTTGATATATATTCAAGACTATTGAGGGAGAGAATAATTTTTTTAGGTACTGGAATTAATGATCAAGTATCTGACTCACTTGTTGCACAATTATTATTTCTTGAAGCGGAAGATCCCGAAAAAGACATTCAAATTTATATTAATTCTCCTGGAGGTTCAGTAACTGCAGGAATGGCCATATACGATACTATGCAACAAATATCCCCTGATGTAGTGACAATTTGCTTTGGAGTAGCTGCAAGTATGGGGGCCTTTCTACTTTCTGGAGGAGCAAAGGGGAAAAGATTGGCTTTACCTAATTCTAGGATTATGATTCATCAACCTCTAGGAGGTGCACAAGGTCAAGCAGTAGAGATTGAAATACAAGCTAAAGAAATACTTTTTCTCAAGAAAACATTAAATTCACTTTTAGCTGAACATACTGGTCAACCTTTAGAAAAAATTAATGAAGATACAGAAAGAGATTACTTTTTATCTCCCTCAGAAGCAGTCGAATATGGATTAATTGATAAAGTTATCAAAAAGTGACAAGGGGTTCTGATTTTTTAAGAATATGATGACGAATCGATATTTATGAGCAATCCTAGTGAATAGGGAATATTTAACACCTTTCACTTTAAAAACTTATAATCGATGGCTAAATTCGACGCCCATCTTAAATGTTCATTTTGCGGGAAGTCTCAAGACCAAGTAAGAAAGCTTATAGCTGGTCCTGGGGTTTATATCTGTGATGAGTGCATAGACCTTTGTAATGAGATTCTCGATGAAGAACTACTCGATAATCAAGCGAACACAAACAACTCTCCACAAGTAAAAAAGAAATTACCAACTGATAATCCAAAAAAATCTGTCCCTTTAGAATTAACCTCAATTCCTAAGCCATTAGAAATAAAAAGTTTTCTAGATAATCAAGTTGTTGGACAAGAATCTGCAAAAAAAATATTATCAGTAGCCGTATACAATCACTACAAGCGATTAGCTTGGAAAGTTAAAGAAGACAGTAAAAATAGCAATTCAACTGATTCACAAGCAACTAAATTACAAAAATCAAATATTTTACTCATCGGTCCTACTGGAAGTGGAAAAACATTATTGGCGCAAACTTTAGCAGAGTTTTTAGATGTTCCTTTTGCAGTAGCTGATGCAACAACTTTGACAGAAGCTGGATATGTTGGGGAGGATGTTGAAAACATACTTTTAAGACTTCTACAGAAATCAGAAATGAATGTAGAACTAGCTCAAAAAGGAATTATTTATATTGATGAAATAGATAAAATTGCAAGAAAAAGCGAGAATCCTTCAATTACTAGAGATGTCTCCGGTGAAGGGGTACAACAAGCATTATTAAAAATGCTTGAAGGAACAATTGCTAATGTGCCACCTCAAGGCGGAAGAAAACATCCTTATCATGACTGCATCCAAATTGATACGAGTCAAATACTATTTATTTGTGGGGGAGCTTTTATAGGTTTAGAGGATATCGTTCAAAAGCGTATGGGTAAACACTCTATAGGATTTACCACCAATTCAGATCAAAACAAAGTTGATACAAAAAAAATAGTAGACCCAAGAGATTCCCTGAAAAATTTAGAATTAGATGACTTAGTTAAATATGGCCTAATTCCAGAATTTATTGGAAGAATTCCGGTATGTGCTGTATTAGATCGTCTTACTAAAGAAACTTTAGAATCTATTTTGACTCAACCAAGAGATGCATTAGTAAAGCAATTCAAAACTTTGCTAAGTATGGATAATGTTGAATTATCATTTGAGCCTGATTCTGTTGAAGCGATAGCAAATGAAGCATACAAAAGAAAAACAGGTGCAAGAGCATTAAGATCAATAATTGAAGAGCTAATGCTAGACATAATGTACACTTTACCTTCTGAAGAAAATGTAAAAGAATTCACAATTACGAAAAAAATGGTAGATAATTTGTTCTCATCTAAAATTGTTAAACTACCTTCAGGATCAAAAAGAATCATTAAAGAGTCTGCATAAAATTAGAGTTAAATTTTTTAATTTAATCCCTAATTTTTCTAATTAATGAAAAATAAATGCCAAATATACATAAGCCTTTTCATCAAAAATATAGACCAAACAACTTAAACGAACTGGTTGGGCAAAAATTTATATCCATTACACTCAAACAAGCTCTATTAACAAAAAAAATTGCTCCTGCATATCTTTTTAATGGTCCAAGAGGCACTGGAAAAACATCAAGTGCAAGAATATTTGCAAAATCTCTAAATTGCCAGGCATTCGACCAACCTACGATAACTCCTTGTTGTAAATGTGACTTATGTAGACAAATTACAGAAGGGAGCGCTCTAGATATTATCGAGATTGATGCAGCATCAAATACAGGAGTAGAAAATATAAGAGAAATTATAGAAAGAGCGAGATTTGCACCTACTCAAGCGAGATGGAAAGTCTATGTAATTGATGAATGTCATATGCTTTCAACGGCAGCTTCAAATGCTTTACTAAAAACTATTGAAGAACCGCCTTCAAGAGTTGTATTTATACTTGCGACGACAAATCCTGAGAGAGTATTAAATACAATAAAAAGTAGATGCCAAAAGTTTGATTTTAGAAGAATAAGCCATAGTGATATTTTTCAACATTTATCAGAAATCGCCGAAAAAGAATCCATTAATTACGAAGTTCAGGCCTTAAAAATGATTGCAAAAAGATCTAATGGAGGTATGAGAGATGCACAAAGCCTTCTTGAACAATTGAATCTTTTACCAGAAGGGATAACAATTAATAATATCCAAAACCTCCTAGGAGAAGTATCAGAGAGTGAATTAACAAATCTGATTAAATCATTGGTTGAGAATAATCCAGAGTCATTAATTGACACCTGCAACAGATTATATGATGCCGGCAACGAACCTCTTCAAATAATTATCGGATTATTGAATATAACAAGAGATCTACTATTACACACTACTAATAATAAATATTCAGATCTTTATTATACATCTGATGAATTTCGAGATGAATTGGATAAAATCTCAAAAACAATAAATAAATCAACAATAATTAATTGGCATAATAATCTGAGAAATATTGAATATCAAATCAAATCAAGTGATAATCCAAGGCTTTGGTTTGAAATACATTTAACTAGTCTTCTGGATAGTCAAGAGATAAATAGTTTTGAAAATAAACAAGAATATAAAAATAATACGACTGAGAAGAAGCAGGAAGGTAGAAAGAACATTCCAATTAATAAAAAAAATATTCCAGATGAGATTCCAAAACCAAGTATCCAAGAAGAGATAACTCACAAGGAATTGATCGAAAAAAAAGACGAAAAATTAGAAGTTCTTGAAAAAGAAAGTATTGTAAATATCTCTGAAAATAACCAAAATAATCCTGGATCAAATTTAAAAGATAAATGGGAATTAATTCTTTCTAAAGTAGAGTTACCATCAACAAGAATGTTACTTTCACAACAAGCCGAACTTGAAAGTTTTGATTCGGAGAAAATCACAATTGCATTATCTCCAAACTGGGAAAGTATGATAAAAAGCAGAAAAATTATAATTGAAAATACTGTAAAAAAGATATTTGGAGATAGAATAATACTTAATTTTTCAATCAAACAATTAAATAAAAGTAACCCAACAAACACTCCAGCAATACCCCAAAATGAAGTAAATAATTTCCGACCAATAAAAAAAATAGAACCAAAAGCTAACTCGTCAACCAAAATATCTAACGAGGAAACTTATGATGATAGTTCAAAAAACTTAGCAAATTTTTTTAATGGAGAAATTATAGACCTTGATGAATAAATTAAACTCCAGTATGAATAGTTTTTCGCCAGAGTATCTTTTTGGGAAAAATAGACATCTTTATTGTTACCCAAGGGATTACTAAAAACCAATGTGATAAATAAAAAAGCGATACAAATACCATCAAAAAATTGGGTTTTTGCAATACGGGTACTTCGCTTTTACAAGAAGAACCGTACCAAAACGCAATTCCAGATAACATAAAAGCTGTAAATGAAATAGGCCAGTAAATTGGTGAATCTAACAAAGCAATAGTGAAAAATAAATCAAAAATAGAAATTATTGGGAGTGCATATTGCAAGATGAAGAAGTAAGTTAAATCAAATTTTTGCAAATAATCAATTTTATTAGTAAATAATTGATCTCCATAATCAAAGAATCTTTGCAAACCCCCCTCTGCCCATCTTTGCCTTTGAGCTAATAAAGCATTTAAATTCTCAACTGCTTCCTCCATAACTGGAGGATCCCACAAAATTCCAATTCTAGATTTTGATAATAATAATCTTAAACTCAAATCAAGATCATCTGTAACTGTATCTTCATTAAAAGAACCACATGACAATAATGTATCTTTCTTAATTAATTGACCATTTCCCCTTAATTCAGAAACTCCAGCAACTGATAATCTTCCATATTGAAAGATTGCGTCCATAGCCATTTCCATTGACTGACAAGAAGTTAAAAAATTCTTACTTACATTTGTTACTGATTTTCTTAGTTGAACTGCAGACCAATTACCCTCTTCTACAAAACTAAATAACCTTATCAAAGAATCTTGTTTTAATTCAGCATCAGCATCCAAAACTAATAACCATTCACCATGAGTAAACTTCAAGGCATAATTCAAAGCTCCTGACTTTCCTCCTCCTGCATTTGGAGAACGACTTATGACTTTTAGCTTGTCATATTGTCTAGCTAATCGATCTAAAATTAAAGGCGTCTTATCAGAGCTACCATCATCGATTATGTAAATATTTAATTTATTTGTTGGATAATCTAAACTAAATAATCTTTCAACTAATCTTGCTATGACATTCTCTTCATCTCTAGCAGCGACTAAAATATCAAGCACGGGTAACTCTTTATTACTAATTCTTCTGCTTACATTGTTTACAACGTTGTTTCTTTTGACATTTCTAGAAATAACTATTAAACCGTAAAAAACAATCACAAAAGAAAGAGTCAATATAACGTAAAAAAAATTTTCGATATTGAAAGCATGAGGGAAAAAAGCTATAAAAAAACAAGCACTAAGAAATATAAACGACTTCAATCTTCGATTTTTATAAAAACCCTTACTCATAAACGTAAATTTTAATTACTTAACTTTCATTGAGACAATATCTCAAACTTTTTCAGTTTTGCTTTTCGATAGTAATGATTCAATATTTGTTCATAAGAAAATCCTAATTTAGCCATTTCAATTGCTCCAGACTGAGATAAACCTACACCATGACCGAAGCCTCCTCCTCTAAAAAGCCATAAATCATCACTTAATTTATTAATAGTAAACAAAT
>JAOIOX010000010.1 GCA_028140765.1 Prochlorococcus sp. AH-736-N03
ATTGCCATAACTTGGATTAATTATAAAAGTAGAAATAAAAGTGTATTTAAAGGTTTTGGCACTGGCATAAATAATAAAAAAATGGTTTATCCTGCCAGCATAGTCAAGTTAGTTTATGGCCTTGCTGCATTTTATTGGATTAAAAAAGGAAGTTTATTATTATCAGATGAAATTATTGATGCTGTAAGGAAAATGTTGTCTTTCTCCAGTAATAATGCAACAAGCTTTTTAATTGATTTACTTACTGGAACAACAAGTGGACCTCGTATTGAAGGCGAACTATGGGAAAATTGGAAATATCAAAGAAGTATAATAAATGATTGGCTACATGATTTAAATTGGGAAGAATTGGTTGGTATAAATTGCTGTCAGAAGACTTGGGATGATGGACCATTTGGTCGTGAGAAAGAATTTTATGGATATGATAATAAAAATAGAAACGCTATGAACTCTGATTCGGCTGCAAGGGTTTTGGAGGAAATTATGATTCATATTGATTATCAAGAAAATAATTTAAATTTGCGAAGTTTTTTAAAAAGAAATTTAAATAAAGTTGTTCTTCAAAACGATTCTCTTAATCAAATAGATGGTTTTTTGGGTGAAGGTTTACCAGAAAGTATTAATCTTTGGAGTAAAGCAGGCTTAATGTCTGAAGTTAGACATGATTCAGCTTGGTGGATTAATAATCAATCTCTACAAACTTTATTAGTAGTTTTTTGTAATGGAGAACAATATTCCAAAGATTCTTCCCTTTTACCGTTAATAGCAAAAGAAGTATACGATTTTAATAAGAGATATACTATTGAGGACTAAAGTGAATCTTCTAAGAAATTAGAATCTAATTTGTCAGTATAGGCTTCATAAGGAAGCATCATTACTTCTTCAAAATCTAAATCATTCAAAATCCATTCTCTATATTCAGCTAATAAACTTTTTCTATCTTTATTATCTAATTCATAAATACGCAAAGCTGTATCCTTAAAATTTTCTTTAATTAAATTTTCAATTTCTTTCCTCTTCATTTTATGTTAGTTCTCCTTCCAAAATTACTCTTCTTATTGTTGATAACGCAATTCCTGTTTGTGATCTGATTGATCTATAAGAATATCCTTCATTACGCAATCTGATTACTAAAGATTCTTTTAGAGGACTTATTTTGGGCCTTCCTCCCAAATTATTTCCAGATAATTTTCTGCGTAATAGTTGTTCTTTTTTTCTTTCACCTAAACTTTTGTCTTCTAAATTATCTAATTCATATAAAATCTTAAAAATTGAAGAATTTGCATTATAAGATTCATTAGCAGTAAAAAAACCAGTCAAAGTTCGCAATTGAATACCATTATTAATAAGTTTATTTATTGTTATCAAACATTCTTTTTTATTTTTAAATGCTCGATCAAGCTCAGTTATTATTAATTGATCTCCTTTTGATAAGGAATTTATAGCTTTATTGAGTTGGGGTTTGATTTCTTCATCTAAACTTATAAATTCAGAGAACACTAAACTGCAACCCTCTTTCTTCAAAATTTTTATTTGCTCTTCTAGATTTTTATATTCGTTATGAGTAGCTCTAGCATAACCTACTGCTCTAGAGTTTTTACTTTTTTCCGATAATAAAATACGTTTTCTTTTAAATTTAAAAGTCAATGTTTTATTACATATATTTTTTACTGTATCAAAAAATAATTAAAAAAACACTTTTTAGTACAAAATAAAGCAATTATTATTTACTTTTATGCCTTATACCTAAATTTAGTATGTTCTGATATCTGTATTATAAATAACGTTATGAAAACTGATTTAATCTTAGATAATGAAACAAGAACTTTGTGTAACGAGTAAATTTAATTAAGATTTTCTAAATTGTAGAAGGATTAGTAGAATTCATTTATTTATTTACTTATGTTGAATGAGCTTCGGCTTTGAAATTATAAATAGTTAATTCATCTTGTTTTTAGTAAAATAGAATTACAGGTCAAGAAGATTTAATGTGAATAATAAACCTAATAGTTTAATTTCAAAACCTGAATGGTTAAGGGTCAAAGCTCCACAAGTTGAGAGAATTGGTAATACTGCAAATTTATTAAATGATTTAAATCTCAATACCGTATGTCAAGAAGCAAGTTGTCCAAATATCGGAGAATGTTTTGCTAGTGGAACTGCAACTTTCCTCATAATGGGTCCTGGTTGCACTAGGGCATGTCCATATTGCGATATTGACTTTGATAGATCTAAGAGAGACTTAGACCCAACTGAACCATATCGTTTAGCTGAAGCTGTTTTTAGAATGAAGCTTAAGCATGTCGTAATCACATCAGTTAATAGAGACGATCTTGAGGATGGTGGCGCATCTCAATTTTTTCAATGTGTTCATCAAATAAGAGAAAAATCTCCTGAAACTACTATTGAGCTTCTAATACCTGATCTTTGTGGCAACTGGAAAGCGCTTGAAAAAGTGCTTGATTCAAATCCAAACGTTTTAAACCACAATATTGAGACTGTGTCTTCGCTATATAAAAAAGTAAGACCTCAAGGCAAATATGAAAGAACTCTTGAGTTGCTTAAAAGAACCAGAGACTATTCTCCCAAAATTTATACAAAGTCAGGCTTCATGCTTGGTTTAGGGGAAAAAGACGAGGAGGTCTTAAGTCTTCTTAAGGATTTAAAAAGTAAGTTCGTTGATATTGTTACTATTGGCCAATATTTATCTCCTGGCCCTAATCATTTACCTGTTAAAAGATTTGTAAGTCCTTCAAAATTTAACTACTTTAAAGCGTTCGGGGAAAAAGATTTAAACTTCATGCAAGTAGTTAGTTCTCCTTTAACTCGTAGTAGCTACCATGCTGAAGAGATTCAAAAACTTATGAAAAAGTATCCAAGATAGTTATATGCATTTATTTGGATCTACCCACTCATTTAATTTCCATTCAACTAGATCATTTTTAATCATTGGATCATTCTTAATTATTTTTAGTGCATTTCTATAGTTATTCATCTCAAGAATAAGTAATCCGCCGTCCCCTGGCCTATTTAAATCATCTACCAAAAAGCCACTTTTTATATTAATTCCTTCTTTTTTTAATTTTTTTATCCAATCAATATGTTCGTTAATTATTTTTCGTTTTAAATCATTATTAATTAAGTATTCTTTTTTTATAATCTCAGTTTTTACAAAGAAAGGCATTTACATTTTTTTTATACCAAGCATCTCTTCTTCGCTTGGGGGGACAATCAATTTGAAAGTACTCTTAAAATAAGACCAATTTTCAATTATTTTGGCAGCCTTTAAGCTATTTGTTTTTGCTTGATATTCTCTAATAATTTCCAATAAGATATTTTCTTGCTTTGATGAAGTTATTTGATGAATGCTTACTATTTCTTTATTTACTTTATTACTTAAATCATTATTTTCATCCATTATGAAAGCTATTCCACCAGTCATGCCCGCACCAATATTCCTTCCTGTGGAACCTAGAATAACAACTTTCCCACCAGTCATGTATTCACAACAATGATCTCCTGCTCCTTCTGTTACCGCTATAGCACCACTATTTCTAACCGCAAATCTTTCTCCTGATTTTCCCAATGCAAATAATTTTCCACCTGTTGCTCCATAAAGACAAGTATTCCCTAGGATGACTTGTTCGGAGGAGATTTCATTTATTTTTGGTGGAATTATTGTGAGTATTCCTCCATTCATTCCTTTACAAACATAATCATTAGCTTCTCCGATTAATTGAACATTCATTCCTTTCAATAAAAAGGCACCAAAGCTTTGTCCTGCATATCCTTTGAAATTTAAGTTGAGTTCGCCATTAAAGCCAGTGTTACCGTGAAGTTCTGCGATTTCGCCTGATATTTTCGCACAAACACTTCTATCTGTATTTTTTATCTCAATTTCTTTGGTTAATATTTCGTGATTTTTAATTGAACCTATAAATTTAGTATCAGACAAAAACTCGTCTTCTAATACAGAACCATTACTATGGGCAGTATTTAAGTGTTTTAACCATGATCTATCAGGGGTTGAGTGTTCATTGACTAAAGAAGAAAGATCAATATTAGAAGTTTTTGGAAGATCGATATTTCTTGCAGAAAGAAATTCTTGATTACCAATCAGTTCTTCCATATTAGAGACACCAATACTACTCATTATCTGTCTAACTTCTTCAGCTATATACAAGAAAAAATTGACGACATTTTCTGGAATACCTTTAAATCTTTTTCTTAATTCTTCTTTTTGAGTGGCAACTCCAACGGGACACTTGTTTGTATGACAAACCCGAGCCATTATGCATCCTTCAGCAATCATCGCTACAGAACCAAAACCGTATTCTTCAGCACCTAGTAAAGCTGCAATAACTACGTCCCAGCCTGTTTTAAGACCTCCATCAGTTCTCAAAATTACTCTTTCTCTTAAGTTATTCTCTAAGAGAGATTTATGAACCTCAGCAACACCAAGTTCCCATGGTAAACCTGCATGTTTAATAGAACTCAGGGGTGAAGCACCTGTACCTCCGTCATGGCCTGATATTTGAATTACATCTGCATTAGCTTTGCTTACTCCAGCAGCAATAGTGCCTATACCAATTTCAGAAACAAGTTTAACGCTTACTTTCGCTTTTGGATGCACTTGGTGTAAGTCGTGGATAAGTTGAGCTAAATCTTCAATTGAATAAATATCATGATGCGGGGGAGGAGATATTAAAGCTACTCCAGGTTTACTATTTCTTAGTTTTGCAATGTAAGAATCAACTTTTGGACCAGGTAATTGTCCCCCCTCTCCGGGTTTTGCACCTTGAGCCATTTTAATTTCGAGTTGTTTACCACTTCTTAGATATTCAGGTGTAACTCCAAATCTTCCTGAGGCTATTTGTTTGATAGCGGAGCATGCGGTGTCTCCATTCTTTAAGCCTTTAATAAATGGCAACGTCGCTGACTGAGTATTTTCATCGATATCATTTAAAACATTGAAACGAGCTGGATCCTCTCCCCCTTCTCCACTATTACTTTTTCCACCAATTCTATTCATTGCAACTGCTAAAACTTCATGCGCTTCTCTGGATAAAGCACCTAAACTCATTCCTCCAGTACAGAACCTTTTGCAAATTGATTCAACACTTTCAACTTCGTCTAATGGAATACTTTTTCTATTTGAATTAATTGTTAGTAAATCTCTAAGCGATGTTGTCGGTCTATTACTTATAAGTTTTTTGTAAGTTTCAAAATGATCGTATCCTGGCCCTTGTTTTACAGCCGAATGTAAAACTTTGGACATCTCTGGGTTATTGGAATGATATTCTCCATTATTTCTAAATTGTACAAATCCTAAAAATTCTAATTTCTTTAAATCGATCTCTGGATAGGCTTTCGTATGTATTAAAAGTGTTTCATTAGTTAATTCTTTTAATGTTATGCCAGCGATACGACTTGTTGTACCATCAAAAGCAATTTTTATTAAGTCAGATCCAAGGCCTACAGCTTCAAAAATTTGTGCACCATGGTAACTAGATAAAAGTGAGATTCCTATTTTTGAGAGAATTTTTCTTAGACCGTCTTCTAGAGCTTTTTTAATATTTTCTTGAACATCAACTATTGATAATGGATTTATTTTTTTGCTATCAATTAGTTTTTGTGTTTTTGGATGCTTTAACCAGTGCCTACCTGCTTCAAAGGTCAACCAAGGGCAAACTGCACTTGCTCCATATCCAATTAAACAAGCTAAGTGATGTGTGCTCCAACATTGACCGGTCTCAATTATTAGAGAAGCTTTTAGCCTGATTTCTTTTTTAAGAAGATAATGATGAATTGCTCCAACAGCAAGTAAAGGAGGTATGAAAGTCTTTTTAGGACTAATTCCCTTATCAGAAATGATAATTAAAGAGCAACCTTCTTTAATAGACAGCTCACTCTGTTTACAGATTAGTTTTAATTGGTTCTCTAAGCCTTGAATACCTTCCTCTAAATTAAACAAACTTGAAATTGTCTGAGATTTAATTTTTGATTTTTTGATGGAAATGAGTTCTTCCTCATTTAGAATCGGACTTTGCAAATGAATAAAAGGTTTGGCATCTTTAATTTCAAATGGTGTACATCTTTCTCCTAGATGCATCTCTAAACTCATTACAAGTTTTTCTCTCAGAGGATCAATAGGAGGATTAGTAACCTGCGCAAATCTTTGCTTAAAGTAGTCGTATAAAATATGTGGCTTAGATGAAAGAACTGCTAATGGGATGTCGTCGCCCATGCAATAAGTAGGCTCTTTAGCTAATGAAGCCATTGAATCTAAGATAAGGTCATTATCTTCCGCTGAAAACCCGTATGCAGTTTGTTGTTGCAACAACTCAAGGTCTTTTAGTTTACAGTCTTTAACCCATTCATTATTTTCAATTTTTATAGTTCTATTACTGAGAAGATTTTTATAATCATGCCTTTGAGCGGCTTCAGATTTTACTTCCCAATTTCTTAGGATTCTATTCTGATGAAAATCAACTGCCAACATTTGTCCCGGTCCTAATCGACCTTTTTCTATTACTCTTTCTTCTTCAAGATCTACTACTCCTGTTTCAGAACCCATTATTACAAAACCATCATTTGTGATTGAATATCTTGCTGGTCTTAGGCCATTTCTATCAAGCGTTGCTCCGACAAAATTTCCATCAGCAAATACAAGGAGTGCTGGACCATCCCAAGCTTCTTGTAGGCTTGCAGAATATTCATAAAAAGCTTTTATATACTCTCTCTCCTCAAGTTCTGGTTGATCTCTAAATGCTTCAGGAACAAGTTTTAATAATGAGTCAGTAATGGGCTGACCTGAACGAATATTGATTTCAAGGGTTGCATCAAGATTTGATGAATCACTTTTGTTTACATCTACAATGGGCTTAATTTCATTAGATAACCCTCCCCAAAAATCATCTATATGTGTTTCTGCAGCTTTAGCCCAATTAATATTGCCTAAGAGAGTATTGATTTCGCCATTATGACCCAAAAATCTCATGGGTTGAGCTAGTGGCCATTTTGGAAGTGTATTAGTACTAAATCTACGATGATAAACAGAAAATGAAACTTTAAAACTCTCTTCTTTTAGATCTTGATAAAACTCAGATAATATTTCTGAGCGAACCATACCTTTATAAACGACTGTTTGAGAACTTAGTGAGGCAAAATAAAATTCACAATCCCCGACATCGTTTTTGAAAGTTTCTCTTATTTTTTTCTCTATTCTTTTCCTTAATTGAAATAAAATTCTTTCAACATCCTGATGATTTTTTTTATCTATATATAAAATCCACTGACAGATGAATGGAGCATTTGCTTTAGCTAAAGGACCTAAGATTTCATTATTAACGGGTACTGTTCTCCAGGTTGTTTTGTTAACTTTTAATTTATCTGCTTCTTCATCACATATTGATTTACATATTTCAATTTTTTCTTGTTTATTAGGCATAAAAACCATGCCTAAACCTCTATTAAATTCTTGAGTATTTTTTAGATTAATTTTATTTTCTAGATATCCCCATGGAATTGAACATAAAATGCCTGCTCCATCTCCTGAGTCACTATCTCCTCCACAACCTCCTCTATGCTCCATGCAGTTGAGGCCCTTTAGAGATTGTTTAAGGATCCAGTTGCTTTCTATACCTTCAACATTTGCTACGAAACCAACTCCACACGCATCTTTCTCCCCAATAATTCCATTTGGGGAGTAACTATCTTGATATGGGCCAACGATTCTTTTGATACTCTCTCCCATAGATTATTTAATTCTATTTAGTTATTTATGTATTTCTATTATAAAAATAAATATGAAAATAAATCTAAAGATAATGAATATTTACCAAATAATTTTAATTTGACAAATTTTACAAAAAATATAATTAAAAACTTTTAGTTAGTGTCCTTAAAAGGTTATGATGTTTAAATGTTTATTTTTATCTAAGTTTTAATAGATGCCCACCATC
This sequence comes from Prochlorococcus sp. AH-736-N03, assembly GCA_028140765.1. Lineage (GTDB taxonomy): Bacteria > Cyanobacteriota > Cyanobacteriia > PCC-6307 > Cyanobiaceae > Prochlorococcus_A. The sequence continues at coordinate 7,965 of JAOIOX010000010.1, forward strand.
TCACAATTAGTAGGTTCAGAAAGGAAACGTCTGACAAAGAAAACAAAATCTCCTGCATTAAAAGCTTGCCCTGAGAGAAGAGGGGTATGTACAAGAGTCTATACATCAACACCTAAAAAACCTAATTCAGCTTTGAGAAAAGTTGCTAGGGTTAGATTAACTTCTGGTTTCGAAGTAACTGCTTATATTCCTGGTATTGGTCATAATTTGCAGGAACATTCTGTAGTACTGCTTAGGGGTGGGAGAGTAAAGGATTTGCCAGGAGTCAGATACCATATAATAAGAGGAACTTTAGATACGGCTGGAGTCAAAGATAGACGACAATCCAGATCTAAGTATGGAGCAAAAGTTCCAAAAGATTAATTTGTAAACATCACTTTTTTTTAAAATGTCACGTCGTAATGCAGCAGTAAAAAGACCAGTCCTTCCTGATCCTCAATTTAATAGTCGTCTTGCTTCAATGATGATTTCTCGATTGATGAAGCATGGTAAAAAATCTACCGCTCAAAGAATATTGTCTGATGCGTTTTCTTTAATAAGCGAGAGAACAGGAGGAAATGCAGTGGAATTATTCGAAACAGCTGTAAAAAATGCTACTCCTCTTGTCGAGGTACGAGCTAGAAGAGTTGGTGGCGCAACATACCAAGTACCTATGGAAGTTCGCCAAGAGAGGGGTACGGCTATGGCATTAAGATGGCTTGTTACATTCTCACGAGCAAGAAATGGCAAGAGTATGTCCCAAAAACTTGCTGGTGAGTTAATGGATGCCGCAAATGAAACTGGTAGTGCCGTTAAAAAAAGAGAAGATACTCATAAAATGGCAGAAGCTAATAAAGCTTTTGCACATTACAGATATTAATTTCATCAAAAGGTACTTAAGTAGTTTATTATTATTAAAGTTTGCTTTTAGGGTGAACTACACTTATCAAAAATTATTTTATTTGGAGCTTTAAAATTGGCACGCGACTTTCCCCTAGAACGAGTAAGGAACATAGGTATAGCCGCTCATATTGACGCAGGTAAGACAACAACTACTGAAAGAATTTTGTTTTATTCAGGTGTAGTCCATAAGATAGGAGAGGTTCATGATGGTGCTGCTGTAACCGATTGGATGGATCAAGAAAGAGAAAGAGGAATAACTATTACTGCTGCTGCAATATCTACTAGTTGGCAAGATCATAGGATTAATATTATTGATACTCCTGGACACGTTGATTTTACTATTGAAGTTGAAAGATCAATGCGTGTGTTGGATGGAGTTATAGCTGTATTTTGCGCAGTTGGTGGAGTTCAGCCTCAATCCGAAACGGTTTGGCGACAAGCAGATAGATACTCTGTTCCAAGAATGGTTTTTGTTAATAAAATGGACAGAACTGGTGCGGATTTTTTAAAGGTTAATAAGCAAATTAAAGATCGACTAAAGGCAAATGCACTTCCAATCCAGTTACCTATTGGGGCTGAAGGTGATCTCACAGGTATTATTGATTTAGTTGCCAACAAAGCATATCTTTACAAAAACGATTTAGGTACCGATATCGAAGAAGCTCCAATACCATCTGATATGGAGGAGGAAGCTGCTGAGTGGAGATTTAAGCTAATGGAAAGTGTTGCAGAAAATGATGAAGAGTTAATAGAAATATTTCTCGAAACAGGAGAACTATCAGAAGATCAACTTAAGAAAGGTATCAGAGAAGGGGTTTTAAAACATGGATTGGTTCCAGTATTATGCGGTTCAGCTTTTAAGAATAAAGGTGTCCAACTTGTACTAGATGCTGTAGTTGATTACTTACCAGCTCCAGTTGATGTGAAACCAATACAAGGTGTTCTACCCAGTGGTAAAGAAGACGTTAGACCCTCAGATGATAATGCTCCTTTCAGTGCATTAGCTTTCAAAGTAATGTCAGATCCCTACGGAAAATTAACTTTTGTAAGAATGTATTCGGGTGTTCTTTCAAAAGGAAGTTATGTAATGAATTCCACTAAGGATGCTAAAGAGAGAATTTCTAGATTAGTAATCCTAAAGGCTGATGAAAGAGAGGAGGTTGATGAATTGAGGGCTGGGGATTTAGGAGCTGTATTAGGTCTTAAAAACACAACAACTGGTGACACTCTATGTAATACAGAAGATCCTATAGTTTTGGAGACATTATTTATCCCTGAACCGGTTATCTCAGTGGCTGTTGAGCCAAAAACTAAAGGTGATATGGAAAAATTATCAAAAGCTTTAACTGCTTTATCTGAAGAGGATCCGACTTTTAGGGTAAGTACTGATCCTGAGACAAATCAAACTGTTATTGCTGGAATGGGTGAGCTTCACCTAGAAATTCTTGTCGATAGGATGTTGAGAGAATTTAAAGTTGAAGCTAATATTGGAGCTCCTCAGGTTTCATACAGAGAGACAATTAGGTCAAGTTCCAAAGGTGAAGGTAAATACGCAAGACAAACGGGAGGAAAAGGTCAATATGGTCATGTAATAATTGAAATGGAACCTGCTGAAGTTGGTAAAGGATTTGAATTTGTTAACAAAATTGTTGGTGGAGCTGTCCCGAAAGAGTACATTGGACCTGCATCAAATGGAATGAAAGAAACCTGTGAATCTGGTGTTCTTGCCGGTTATCCACTCATTGATGTAAAAGTAACACTAGTCGATGGTTCATTCCACGATGTAGACTCATCTGAAATGGCCTTCAAAATTGCAGGTTCCATGGCTTTTAAAGATGGGGTTAAAAAATGCAATCCTGTCCTATTAGAGCCTATGATGAAAGTTGAGGTCGAAAGTCCTGATGACTTTCTTGGATCTGTAATTGGTGATCTCTCTTCTAGGAGAGGTCAAGTAGAAGGACAATCCGTTGATGATGGATTGTCCAAGGTACAGGCCAAAGTGCCCTTAGCCGAAATGTTCGGTTATGCCACTCAACTCCGATCAATGACTCAAGGTCGGGGTATATTTTCAATGGAGTTCGCAAACTATGAGGAAGTTCCTCGTAATGTTGCTGAAGCTATCATTTCCAAGAATCAGGGCAACTCCTGATCTCTAAACTAAAACACTCTTAAACCCTCGATTCTTTAATTCAAATGGCTCGCGAGAAGTTCGAAAGGAACAAACCACATGTCAACATAGGTACTATTGGCCATGTTGATCATGGAAAAACAACACTAACTGCTGCTATTACAAATGTTTTAGCAAAAAAAGGTCAAGCTCAAGCTCAAGACTATGGCGACATTGATGGCGCTCCTGAAGAAAGAGAGCGTGGAATTACTATCAATACAGCTCACGTCGAATATGAAACTGAAGGCAGACATTATGCTCATGTCGATTGCCCAGGACATGCTGATTATGTGAAAAACATGATTACAGGGGCAGCACAGATGGACGGAGCTATTCTAGTTTGTGCCGCTACTGATGGTCCTATGGCTCAAACAAAAGAGCATATTCTTTTAGCTAAACAGGTTGGAGTTCCTGCTCTTGTTGTTGCTCTTAATAAATGCGATATGGTCGATGATGAAGAAATCATTGAACTCGTAGAAATGGAAATCAGAGAACTATTAGACAGTTATGACTTCCCTGGAGATGATATTCCTATAGTCCAAGTTTCTGGTTTAAAAGCTCTCGAAGGAGATTCAACTTGGGAATCAAAGATTGAAGAATTAATGAAAGCTGTTGATGCTAGTATTCCAGAGCCTGAAAGAGAAGTTGATAAACCATTCTTGATGGCAGTAGAAGACGTTTTCTCAATTACTGGTAGAGGTACTGTAGCTACTGGAAGAATTGAGAGAGGGAAAGTAAAGGTTGGAGAAGAAGTTGAAATAGTTGGAATACGAGACACAAGGGTAACAACTGTTACTGGAGTCGAAATGTTCCGCAAACTTCTTGATGAAGGTATGGCTGGCGATAATGTTGGTCTACTTTTACGTGGTGTTCAGAAAGAAGATATTGAGAGAGGAATGGTACTTGTTAAGAAAGGATCTATTACCCCTCATACTCAGTTTGAAGGCGAAGTTTACGTTCTAAAAAAAGAAGAGGGCGGAAGGCATACTCCTTTCTTCGCAGGATACAGACCACAGTTTTACATCAGAACAACTGATGTGACAGGTCAAATCACGGCCTTTACTTCCGATGATGGTTCTAATGTTGAAATGGTTATGCCTGGTGACAGAATCAAGATGACTGGAGAATTAATTTGTCCAGTAGCTATCGAACAAGGTATGAGATTCGCAATCCGTGAAGGTGGACGTACCATTGGTGCTGGAGTTGTTTCTAAAATTCTCAAATAATATATTTGAAATTTAAGAAATTAACCTTAATCACCTAAAATATACACATGGATAAGGGTCATTGATTAAATGACCCTTCTACTAGAAGTTATTTGAAACTATGACTGCATCAATTGCACAACAAAAAATAAGAATAAGACTAAAAGCATTCGATAGAAGAATGCTGGATTTATCTTGTGACAAAATAATCCAAACTGCTGATACTACTTCTGCCTCAGCAATTGGTCCAATACCTTTACCTACAAAAAGAAAGATTTATTGTGTCTTAAGATCTCCACATGTTGACAAAGATTCTAGAGAGCATTTTGAAACAAGAACACATAGAAGAATAATAGATATCTACAGTCCTTCTGCAAAAACTATTGATGCTTTAATGAAACTAGATCTTCCTAGTGGCGTAGATATAGAAGTTAAACTTTAATAAATCCCGAAACCGCCCTAAATTGATTAATATAAAAAAAGAAATGAGGTTTAAATGGGAGAACTCTCAGTAAGGGAATTACCTCTATTTCCTTTGCCAGAAGTAGTTCTTTTTCCTCAAGAAGTTTTGCCTTTGCATATTTTTGAATCGAGATATAGGATGATGCTCCAATCTGTTCTTGAAAGTGATTCTATGTTTGGAGTTATTAAGTGGGATCCAATTACTAAAAGTATGGCTAACGTTGGATGTTGCGCACAAATTATAAAACATCAAACTGCAGAGGATGGGAGAAGTAATATTATCACTCTCGGACAACAAAGATTTCAAGTTTTAGAAATTATGCGTTCAACGCCATTTTGTTCAGCCATGGTCAGTTGGATTAGCGATGATAATATTGATGACTTTCAAAAATTAGATTCTCTAAAAGACTCAGTAAAAGAAGCACTTAATGATGTTATAAATTTAACAAGTAAATTAACTAATACCAAGAAAAATCTACCTGATAAATTACCTGATAACCCATTGGATTTATCATTTTGGATTGGAGCTCATTTGGGCGGACCTGTTGCGGAGGAACAGCAAAGACTTCTTGAAGAGAGAAATACTTTTACCCGTTTGCAAAGAGAATATGAAATGCTTGATCATACAAGAAAACAACTTGCAGCAAGAACAGCATTGAAAGAAAGTTTTCCTGATATAAAAGAAAATTAAATGTTTGAATTATTATTTCCTTTTTTTTTACTAGTTTTATTATTTCTATTGCTATTTATAATCTGGAGAATTAAAGCTAGAAAATATATTTCTTCCAGCACAGTTGCTTCTGCATATGATGCTTGGACCCAGGATAAATTACTTGAGAGATTATGGGGAGAACATATACATTTGGGTTTTTATCCCTCAGGAAAAAATATTGATTTTAGAAAGGCTAAAGTTAAGTTTGTTCATGAATTAGTCAAATGGAGTGGTTTAGATAAATTGCCAAAGGGATCAAGAATCCTCGATGTAGGTTGTGGAATAGGCGGAAGTTCCAGGATTCTTGCGGAATATTATGGTTTTAATGTCACTGGGATTACAATAAGTCCGGCTCAAGTTAAAAGAGCTAGAGAACTTACTCCTAATGGACTAAATTGCAACTTCCAAGTTATGGATGCATTGGATTTGAAATTTGAAGATGGATCATTTGATGCAGTCTGGAGTGTTGAGGCTGGTGCACACATGAATGATAAAACTAGGTTTGCAGATGAAATGCTGAGAACTCTAAGACCTGATGGTTATTTGGCATTGGCTGATTGGAACTCAAGAGATCTTGTGTCATACCCCCCATCATTTTTTGAAAAGTTAGTTCTTAAACAATTACTAGAACAATGGGTACATCCAAATTTTATTAGCATTAATGAATTCGGTAATATTCTTAGATCTAACAAAAATAGTTCAGGAAGAGTTATTGCTGAAAATTGGAATTCCTATACTAATCCCTCATGGTATGACTCCATCATTGAAGGAATTCGAAGGCCTTTCGCAATTTTGTCACTTGGCCCATTCGCTATATTAAAGTCGATTAGAGAGATCCCAACAATACTTCTCATGAATTGGGCATTTAGAAAAGGTTTAATGGAGTTTGGAGTTTATAAATGTAGAGGATAAATTAATTTAGTTCAATATTCTCAGAAAAATAACTTCCAAAATTTACAAAATTATTACAAAGTGGTTTTAGCTTATTTTGCAGTTCAAGAAACTTTTCAATGTTATGTTGATCATTTATTTCTAAATCAATATAAATTATATATTCGCCTAATTCTCTTTTTGAAGGTCTAGATTCAATTTTACTCATATTGAACCCAAAATCCGCAATATAATTGATTGCTTTAAGCAAAGCTCCAGGTTTATTTGATATTAATGAGAAAGCGAAACTGGCAATATTAGCTAGATTCGCATTTGATTCCTTACTCAATAAGACAAATCTAGTGCAATTACCTGGAACATCATTTATGGGAAAGGCTAATTCTTTAAGTCCTTCGATTTTAATTAATGATTTTGAACCGATAGCAGCTCTGAATTTACTCCCCTTAACCATATTGACAGCTTCTGATGTTGAATTTGTTGGAAGAGGAATTGCATTTGGAAGATTTTCAGATAACCATTCTGAACATTGAGCTAGTGCTTGAGGATGAGATAATACTTCTGAAATATTTGAAAGTTCACCATCACTAATTAATGCATGTTTTATAGGTAAAACAATTGCTTGATTTATAAAGATTTCAGGAAATTTCCAAAGTGAATCTAGAGTAGCCGTAACGCCCCCTTCTACAGAATTTTCTATAGGGACTACAGCAGCATCACAAATGTTGTACGCTAACGATTTAATAACCGAATGTAACCCATTACATGGTACAAATATAGGTGTCTGAAAATTGGCAAGCTTTGATAATATATGAGCTGCTTTTTCTGCGTATGTTCCTTTTGGACCTAAATATGCAACTTGTTTGCGCATGATTAATCGTAAAAAAAAAGTGATCAAATAAGCATTGGAGGAATATAGAAAATGCTATTGTCTTTTGATGCTAAACAGAAACTAAAGCTTTCTGTAACACGTAATAAAGATTATCTTTCTAAATATCTTTTGGAAGAAGAAAGAGTCGTTGGAGCAATGCTTGACTCCAAAAAATTAGTACCAGAAGGAGAAGGTAGATATAAGTATACAGTAACAAGTTTTAAGGTTTTTCAATTAGATATTAATCCTGTTGTCTCAATTGGGGTAGAAAATAAAGATGGAATTTTAAAAATGAGTGCCCTTGAAAGTACATTGGATGGCTTGGGTATCATAGATGATTTTAATCTTATTTTGAAAGCTAATTTGGAAGCAACTGATATTGGGTTAGAAGGCGAGGCGCTTCTAGGAGTGTCTGTTAGCCAACCCCCTCTGCTGAAACTGGTACCAAAGAAAATTTTGGAATCTACTGGTCATTCGGTATTAAATGGGATTCTGTTGGGTATAAAGTCCAGGGTTCAACAGCAACTGGTAAAAGATTTTTTTGATTGGTGTGAATTAAATAAGATTTGATTTCTTTAAAAAACTTTTCCTATGTAGTTTAGTTATTCCATTTTTTTTGATTAATGTAAGATGCTCTCTGGTACCATATCCCTTATTTTTACATATTAAGTATCCTGAGTATTTTCTTTCTAACCTCACCATTAGATTATCTCGAGAAACTTTTGCCACTATGCTTGCTGAAGCTATCGAGATAAACTTTGAGTCTCCAGATACTATATTTTTCTGAGTTCCTTTCCATGGTCTCAATAATAAGGGGCCATCAACTATTAATTCAGATGGCTTCTTTTTTAATTTTTTTAAAGCTCTTATCATTGAAAGTTCAGTCGCAACTCTGATTCCTAATTTATCTATTTCTCTAGCCGAAGATTGCCCAATTCCATAATCTGAAGAGAGTAATAAAATTTTTGGTAAAAGTAATTTTCTTTTTTTGGGAGTTAATTTTTTACTATCTGTTACTCCTAATTGTTTTAAAGTGAATTTATTTTTTTCAGTTAACTCAACAACTGCTGAAAAAACTGGACCAAAAATTGCTCCCCTTCCCACTTCATCTATACCAACCTCGGATACTTTATTCAATGCTTGCTGAAGATCTTCTTCTTTTTTTTCTTGCATTTTTTAGGTCATCTTTAACTTCAATTTCGTCCTTTTCTTCTGTAAATATAACTTCATTAATTTCATTTGTTGAGTTGCCTTGAGAATTTTCTTTATCTTCAATTTTAATTTGAATCTTTTCTTCTCCCGATTTTGAGCTTTTTTTAATTTGTTTTGATTTTGTTTTTTTATTTTTATCTAAGGTTTTTTCGGTTTCCTCATTACTGTCTTTTAAACGCACAAAATTATTGCTAGTTAGATATTCTTTACCTAACTTTATAAGAGGATTAATACCTAATTGGCTGAAAACAATTTTTTCTTCATTAGTAAGATCAACTGTTATTATATTTTTTTCTTTTGAATTTGATTGGTTCAAATTATCATTATCATTTTCTTTTTTATAAGAAGAATTCTCTTTACTTAGGTCTTTGGAGTTAATTAATTCCTTGTTAATTATTTTTTCTTGCTCATAAGTTGATTGAAGAGTATCTATATCTAGAGATTTTAAATTGTCTGATTGATTAAATTTATTTTCATCATTTTTAATTTTTAAGTTAGAAATTTCCTGATTTAATATATTTTCTACATGTCCTGTCCCATCACATGTAGAACATTTTTTACCAAATAATTCATATATATTTTGACCTTGTCTTTTTCTGGTTAACTCTACCAAGCCTAATTCTGTAAGCTGAGCTATTTGAGGCCTAGCAGAATCATCTTTTATTGCTGAGGTAAAATGTTCAAGTAACTGAAATTGATCTCTTCTTGATTCCATATCAATAAAATCTACTACTATAACTCCACCAATATTTCTTAACTTCATTTGTCTTGAGATTTCAACCGCTGCTTCGCAATTCGTCCACAAAACGGTTTGCCTTGAGTTGGCGGATCTTGTAAATGATCCAGAGTTTACATCGATTACTGTTAAAGCTTCAGTAGGTTCAATGATTATATAACCACCCGAAGGAAGATCTACTCTCGGCTGGAGGGCTTTTTGTATTGTTTTTTTAATTTCATATTTCTCGAAAATATGTTGGTTCAAACTGTTATCGTGAAATTCAACTTCTATATCCGATTCATAATTTTTTAAAAAATCTTTTGCCCTTGTAACTGAAAATTCACTGTCAATAATTATGCTTTTAGTTGATTCTTTAATATGATCTCTTAAGATCTTCAGAGAGAAATCATCATCTCTTTTAACTAAATTTGGGGGATTATTAGCTTCAGAGACTTTTAGTACATTTTCCCATTGTTGAATTAAGCTTTCTAAATCTTCAATTAGAAGTTCTTCTTTTATCTTTTCAGCCTCTGTTCTAAATAACAATCCTGTACTAGGTGGTTTTATTAAAACCCCAAGAGCTTTCAAACGGCTTCGTTCTGTTTCTGTATTTATTTTTCTGGAAATATTTACTCCTTGACCATATGGCTGTAATATCAGGTATTTTCCTGGTATTGATATACTTCCAGTTAGTCTAGGCCCTTTAGATCCAGTGGGTTCCTTTATTACCTGTACTAAAACTTTTTGTTTTGGTTCTAGTAATTCAGTTATTCCAAATGTTCCTTTTTTGAGTCTTAGTGGACCTAAATCTGAAACATGGATGAATCCATTTTTCTCACTTTCACCAATATTTATGAAAGCGGCATCAATGCCAGGAAGAACATTTTCAACTGTTCCTAAAAAAATATCGCCAATTTGATATTGACCTTGTGCGACGATTAATTCATCAACTCGATCATCTGTGAGTAGTGCTGCAATTCGAGCCTGCTCAGCGATGATAATATGCTGAGACATATAATTGATTCTGTATGATTTGAATTTTGAAAATCAACTAAATTAAAGAGTTAGATTTTTATTTTTTTATAAAGCAATTTTTATAGCTTTAGTTATTTACTTTTTAAAATTAATAAAGTTAATAGTGATTGAATTCTACTATTTATAAAGCTTTAGACGATTTTCAAACTAATTGAAATTGAATTCATAGCTATGATTTTCTCTTAAATCAATCATAACTAAACTAATATTAACATCTAATCACCATTAAAGCACGTTGATACATTATTCTTATATAGGCGAAATTATTTTTCTAAAGTGGTTCAAGTAAACGAAAATTATTTAAAACTCAAAGCAGGCTATTTATTTCCTGAAATTGCTAAAAGGGTAAAAATATATTCTCAATCAAATAAGAATGCTGAAATCATTAAGCTTGGTATAGGAGATGTTACAGAACCATTACCTAGAGCATGCATAGAGGCTATGGGTAAAGCTTTAGATGATATGGGAACAACAGATGGTTTTAGAGGTTATGGACCAGAGCAAGGTTATTCTTGGCTTAGAGAAAAAATATCTAAGCATGATTTTATTTCGAGAGGCTGTCAAATCTCACCTGAAGAAATCTTTGTTTCAGATGGTTCTAAATGCGATAGTAGCAATATTTTAGATATTCTTGGCAAAGATAATTCAATAGCTGTAACAGATCCTGTTTACCCTGTTTATGTAGATAGTAACGTTATGACAGGCAGAACTGGAGATGCTCTGGAAAATGGGACTTATCAAGGATTGACTTATCTTGCGATAAACGAAGGTAATAACTTTTTGCCAGAACTACCTGAAAAGAAAATTGATATTTTATATCTTTGTTTTCCTAATAATCCGACAGGAGCAACGATTAATAAAGAGGAATTGAAAAAGTGGGTTGACTATGCCCTTCAAAACAAATCTCTGATACTTTTTGATGCAGCTTATGAAGCATTTATCCAAGATAATGATATTCCACATTCAATATATGAGATTGAGGGGGCAAAGGATTGTGCAATCGAATTTAGATCTTTTTCAAAGAATGCAGGATTCACTGGAGTTAGATGTGCTTTTACAGTAATACCAAAGGATCTTAAAGGTTTTAGTTCAACAAATGAGGAAATAGATTTATGGCCTCTTTGGAATAGGCGACAATCTACAAAGTTTAATGGAGTAAGTTATGTCGTTCAGAAAGGTGCAGAGGCTGTTTATTCTCCTGAAGGTAAAAAACAGGTGAAAGGTTTAATTGATTTTTATATGGAAAATGCGAAAATCATGAAAAATAAACTTCAGAATTCAGGATATAAAGTTTATGGTGGGGTCAATGCTCCTTATATCTGGATTAAAGTTCCAGATCAAATGACATCTTGGGACTTTTTTGATTTCCTTCTCCAAAAAGTTAGTGTAGTGGGAACACCTGGGAGCGGATTTGGATTAGCAGGAGAGGGTTATTTTCGCTTGTCAGCATTCAATTCAAGATCAAACGTCCTTGATGCAATGGAAAGAATAATTAATATATAATTATTAGTACAATTTAAATTCTGATAAATTTAATGCTACCTATAAAGTTAGAACAAAGTGTAAATAATAATTCAGCAGTGATTGAAAAGAAACCTGCTGAATTAAAAAATAAATCTCCAAAATATAAGGTGTTACTTCATAATGACCCAGTTAATTCTATGGAGTATGTCACTATTTCACTGCGAGAAGTTGTTCCGCAATTAAGTGAACAAGATGCTATTGCAATAATGCTTGAAGCACACAATACGGGCGTGGGTCTAGTAATTGTGTGTGATTTAGAGCCAGCAGAATTCTACTCTGAATCATTAAAATCTAAAGGAATTTCTAGTTCAATTGAGAAAGAGGATTGATATCGGTTTAATTTATTTTGTTTGAGCTAATTTCCTTTCTGATAAAGGACGTACTTTTAGCGATTCTTTTAAGGAAGACTTTCCATATTCTCTCTCAAGAATATCGATAACTGTTTTGCCAAATTCGTCTTCTGGATTATCAAAAGCTTCTAAGCAAACCTGACCAAGTTTTTTTCCTAGTGACCCTGGATTCCAGAGAAGCTTTCTCGCTGTCCAGGGCATCATGCTCATTGGATTATAATTTGGCTTCAAAATTTTATGCTCCAAAGCGTACTTCTCAAGAAGAGTGTGAGGTTGCAAGCCTATGAAGAATATAGCTGGATCAACTAAGCCTTTACCAAAAATATTTTCTAACTCTCTATGGTAAGCAATTGTTTGTCTTATGGTGTTGGGAGTTTCATCAAAAACATTAAATGAATAATTGACTGAAACATGATTTTTGAAACCTGATTTGACTAGCATTCTGCAATTATTTAATACAGTTTCAAGGTCATAAGCTAATCTCATTTTTCTAACAAGTTCTTGGGATCCCGAGGTGATACCTATTTCAAAATAGCTCATACCTGTATCAACCATAAGCTGAGCTAGCTCTGCATCAATATTATCTGCTCTAATGTATGCAGCCCAATTAATATCGTTCCAGCCTTGGTCCTTAATTGCTTGCAAAAGTGTTTTTGCATCTTCAATATGTTTTTTGGCTGGAATAAACTGTGCATCTGTGAACCAAAATCCTCTTATTCCAAGATCATATAATTGCTTCATTTCTTTGATTACTTCCTTAACAGGATTAACGCGAACCTGCTTCCCCTCCACAACTGTGTAAACACAGAAACAACAATTATGTGGACAACCTCTTTTTGTTTGCACTCCTACGTAATAATCGCCACCTTCTATATACCAATCGAATTCAGGCCATATTGATTTTATATATTTATAGTTGCAGGCAGTTTTAACAGTGCCTGAAGGTTGTTCATGTATTAATTTGTTTCGAGGTTTTTGTCCGGCAATGTAACATCTTTCTTCTTCTATTGAATCTCCTTTAATGATTTTTTCTATGAGATTTTCTCCCTCTCCAACAGAAATAACAGTTCCTTTTGGGAGTAGATTTCCTAATTGTTCATAGAAGACACTAACTGCACCACCACCTAAAATTACTTTTACATTTTTATTGTATTTTTGTGCTCTATTTAGCCCCATCTTGACTAAAGAAGTATTTCTATATATTTCTCCATAATGAGATGTAATTAATTTTAATCCTCCCCAGGATCCTCTTATTTTTTTAAGTATATTTTTTGAGTAGAAAACCTCAAAAGAGTTTTGTAGGGGGTTTCCACTTCTACCATCAACAGGTGCATAAATTTGTATATCTCTCCATGAAAAAATGATTAGATGTGGCCTAAATTGATCAATTTTTCTAGCTAAATATTTGGAAACTTTATTAGATGGAATTATTGCTAGATCAATGAATTGCTGCTCTAAACTTGGAAAACATTTGTGTATATGGTCTGCTAAATAAATAGGTCCTATTGGAAATATTGGATTACATGGCAATCTTACAGTTAATATTTTGCCATAGTGCTTTCTCTGGTAATTTCTTTTATTTAATTTTTCGAACTTCAAATTAAAATTCATGTTATGAAATTTAATGAATTTATTTCTCTTAAGAATCTAACCACTTTATTACTAATTTGGAGAAATTAAAAATCCTAAGAAAATACTTCCGAAAATTTTATTTAATTCAGATATCAGAAATCATATAAATCCAGCATACTTTGAGAAGTTTTAATCCATCTATCCATCTAGATATATTTGGCGCTCCAGATTTTCTCGCGTAATATCTAACAGGATAATTTAGTATTTTAATGTTATTTTTAGCTGCTTCAAATATTATTGTAAAGTCTCCAAATGGGTCAGACTTGGAATCCCAACTTCCATTTTGTTTCATTAGTTTAAAGAATTTTCTTGAAAAAACTTTTGTTCCGCAGAGTGAATCTGATACAGGCTTATTTATTAAAATTGATAGAAAAATTGCGAAGAGTCTATTTCCTATATAATTTGCCCATCTCATCGCATCTTTTTCCATTGGAAAAGTTGTGCGCGCGCAATTAATTAGGATATTTTTATTTTTGGTTGATTCCATAATTGCTGCAATACTGTCATCAATATCTACTGTAAAATCACTATCAATTATGGCGAGAGTCTCACCTGAAGAAATATTAAATCCCTCCACGACTGCATTTTTCTTCCCTTTAGAAGTTTGTTTTAAAAGATATATCTTGAAGAAATTTGAGAAATTTTCTTTTAATTCTTTCAAAATGTCATATGTATTATCATTGCTATTACCTTCAACAAATATAATTTCTAATTTATTGGGAATATTTTTGAATTTATTTAAAGCATTAATTAAAAGTTCTTTATTACCAGCTTCATTTCTTGCAGGAATTACTATTGATATTAAATGTTCAGAATTATTTTCACTATATTTATACAAAACTATTTCGAGTTCATAGGCGAGTTGTTTTATTATTGGTATTTTCCGAAAAATATTTTTAATAGATTGTGGAACTACTTTAGTTGGCATAGGAGTTAGTTTTTTTGCTTTCCATCTAATTGATCTGTAGTTATAAATTTCTGCTAGAGATTCGATATCGCATAAAGTTATTCTTGCTTTGCTGGTAGTTTCTCTAAAAATTCTTGAATCTAATCTTAGCCATCTAGTGATCGGCTCCCAAGTATTACCACGGACTTTAATAGAAATAAATTCATTATTGTCTTTGAATAATTGATGCAGTTTATTATTAGTTAAATTCCAACTATTAACAGATTTCATTATTCAAGATTACTTGAGGAACTTTATTATAAATTAATTATTTAATTTTTTAAAATTAATTTCCAAGGTTTTAAAGTATCGTTTTCATAAATCACTTCAAAAGAAAATTCTTTGTTTTTTATCTTTCTAAGGTCAGTTGTCCATACTAATTCTGATTTTTTTAACTGATCAACACTTTCTAATCCCTCTCCTAGTTTAGGAGTTAATAAAGCAATTCTTATGATTTTTGATTGGGATAGATTATTTTTTATACCTGATTTATCAACATTTATCGGTTGATTTTTTACTATATCAAGAGATGATAAGTACTCCATTTTTTCTCTTAGTTCTCTAGATCTATCTGTGAATAATCCTGATTGCAAAAGGAATGATGTTAATAAATAAGGCCCAATTATTAAAGTTATTAATAATTCTTTGAATGATTTTTTTTGTTTTAAAAAAGACCAAGATATTCCGAAAAATAATAATCCAAGAATTAGAAATGTATTTTCTTTAGAATTAAAATTAGTTGTATTTTTAAAGAAAAAATAGTATATGAAAGTTAGAGAAAATATAAATAATGGAGTTATTTTTGAAGTTATAAATAAAAAGATTTGGTTATACCTTTTTGAGTTGAACAAATATTTTATTCCTACATAAGCATTTAATGAAAAAATAGATGAGATTTGTAGAGTATAATAGGGCGTTTTCGTAGAGAAAATACTCAGAGTTAGTAGCAATATTAAGGGAAAAAAAGTGAGTATATATTTATTCTTTTTACTTTGAGAAATATTGTATGTTGTGCCAATAATTGCAAAAAAACTCCATGGCAGAAATGTTACGGGTACATTCCAGAAATAATAATAGAAAGGATTTGTAAAAGTATTTTTATTTGATAGAGAGTTAAACTTTTCAACTAAGTAAAAAATAATATTTTTATCTAAATAAGGGTTGATAGAAAACGTCCAGACTAAAAAAGGAATAAATCCAATGAGTAGTCCTAACCAAAAGAATTTGATGAATAAAAAATTTCTTTTAAAAAAAATATATGGTACGAGTGATAATAACGGTACAAAAACTAAAAAAGTTTTCATCATAAAAGCTAAACCAATCCAAATTCCAAAAAGCAGAATATAGAATTTGTTATTTTTACTTTTTATTTTGACTAAAGCAAATACTCCAACAGTTACTAAAAATGAATAAATAATATCTTGAGTGGCTAAGTGTGAGTAGTCAAACCATATATAAGTAGTAGCAAGGATTAGTGGAGATATAATTGCATTTTTTTTATTAAATAATTCTTCATGTAATTTATACGTTGTAAATAGCATCAATATTGATGCGACTGTTGTTGGTAGATATGCAAAAAAAATATTTCTTCCAAATAAGTCTTGTGACTTTGCTATTAAAAACTGTAATCCTATTGTTCTATCTAAAACATATCCATCCCACCATAGTGGAATTGTCCAATTACCTTTTTCTAATATCCATCTGGCTTGTAATGCATAAAAACCTTCATCAAAGGCAATATAACTTCTTTTGCCAAAATAAAATATAAGAGGAATAAAAACGAATAATTTAAAGAGATTTCTAAATTTTAAAATTTTATTAACCATTTTTATTTGCTATGAAAGTGCCGATAATTGGAATTGAACCAATGACCTACTGTTTACGAGACAGTTGCTCTACCGCTGAGCTACACCGGCCAAATTAAATATTGAATTTTTCATATAGACTTAATTTTATAATTGAAAGAATTTATGTCAAAAATAGATCCTGAATTGAAAAAGAAATTATTAAAGGAATCCCAAGCTCCTTTCAAGGGATTGAGGAGAATATTGTGGATAGCTTTTAGCGGTTCTGCATTTTTGGGACTTCTAATAATGCTTTCTAGAATTGCAAATGGAACTGAATTACAGCTAAATAACCTTCTCATACAGTTGGGTGCTTGTGTAATATTTCCTACGTTATTAATCTTTGACAGAAATAAAGATTAATAAACTAGAGGTTTAATTATTGTGATAAGGTCCTTTTTTTGGTGACAAACTTGAATGCTTCGATTACATCTCCTTCAATCCATGAAGAGAATTTATCGCAGCCAACTCCACATTCAAATCCTGTATTTACTTCTTTTACATCATCTTTAGCTCTTTTTAGAGAGTCTAAATTACCTTCAAATATTACTTTCTCTGATCTAATAACTCTCAGAGAACAATTCCTTTGCAATTTACCAGTTTGTATATAACAGCCTGCTATAGCTCCTTTACCAACTGAGAAAGTTGCTCTAACTTCAGCTTGCCCTAATGATTCTTCGACGAGATCGGGTTCAAGTAGCCCCTCCATTGCCAACTGAATATCTTCTAAGAGCTTATAAATTACTTCATATTCTCTTATATCAACGTCATTAGCATCAGCTGCTCTCTTCGCGCCAGAAGCCAATGAGGTGTTAAATCCAATGATTACTGACCCAGATGCAGCAGCGAGATCGATATCTGTCTCAGTTATTTCTCCGGGAGCAGAAAATAGGACTCTGACTTGAACTTCATTTTTTGGTAATTGTTCTAGTGATCCTAATATCGCTTCAACACTACCTTGAACATCAGCTTTAAGAATTAAGTTTAACTCCTTAAGTTCTCCATCATTTGCTTGAGTAGATAAGGAAGATAAGCTAACTCTTCTAGAGGCCATTTGCTGAGCTAATTTTGTGGCTCTAGCATCTGTGGCCCTTTCACCGACAATGGCTCTACCAGTTTTCTCGTCAGGGTAGACTTCGAATTCATCCCCTGCAGTAGGTACTTCACTGAATCCAAGCGCTTCCACCGGGAATGATGGCCCTGCTTCTTTGATTCTATTACCATGTTCATCAACCATTGCTCTAATTTTTCCAAGGACTGAACCCGCAGCTAAAACATCTCCAGATTTCAAGGTTCCATTTTGTACTAACAAGGTAGCCACAGGTCCTTTTGCTTTGTCTAGGTGGGCTTCAATAACAGTACCTTTTGCAAATCTGTCAGGGTTAGCTTGTAGATCCTCTACCTCTGAAACTAATAAAATCATTTCGAGTAATTTATCAATGTTTTGTTTTTTGATAGCACTTACTGGAACCATCACTGTATTGCCTCCCCAATCTTCGGCAATTAAATCTTTTTCTGATAGTTCCTGCTTTACTCTGTCTGGAGAAGCCCCTTCTTTATCAATTTTATTTATTGCAACAACTATTGGTACTTTTGCCGCTCTTGCATGACTGATAGCCTCTAGCGTTTGAGGCCTGCAACCATCATCTGCAGCAACTACAAGAACAGCTACATCTGTAACCTTTGTACCCCTTGCTCTCATTGCAGTAAAGGCTTCATGACCTGGGGTATCAAGAAAAGTTAATTTTTTCTTTTGAGATTCATGTTCAAATTCAACTTGATAAGCTCCTATGTGTTGAGTGATGCCCCCTGCTTCCCCCGAAGCTACTCTTGATTCTCTGATTGAATCTAAAAGACTTGTTTTGCCATGATCTACATGACCCATCACTGTAATAACAGGCGGTCTTCTTATTAGATTATCAATATCATCAGATTCAATCATATCAACTGTTTTCTCAGCAGCTTCTTGGATATCATCTTGTAAAACAGGCACACCAAATTCTTCTGCTACTGTTTCGATAGTTGCTAAGTCAAGTGATTGAGTAACAGTTGCCGTTATACCTTTGAAGAAAAGAGATTTTATTATTTCAGAACTTTCAAGGCTTAATTTATCAGCTAATTCTTGAACAGTTAAATTATCTTCGGGAACTATTATCATTTCAGGTCTTACTTGTTTGGCCTCTTTGGCAGCCTTTAATTCCATTGCTCTCCTTTTCTGCCTTTGTCTTGTGGTCTCTTTTTTCTTCTTCTTAAATTGTTTGATAGATTTTTGAGATTTAGTTTCTTCAGACTTTTCTTTCTTAGGACGCGCCAGACTTGCTGATAAAATTGAAATTTTCTCACCTGAATATCCACTGGTTTCAGATGTTAATGAATCATCATTTTCACCAATAATATGAACTTTCTGCCTTTGTTTTTGAGGATTTTTACTTCTTAATGCTTCAAGTTTTGCGCTGTCATCCCAGTCTGTCTTTCCAGGTTTCTTTGAACTATTTGAAAATGCTCTATGAGGAGGTTTTTTGGAACTTGGGGTAGCATTTGGACGACTATTAGGCGCTTTAGCCTTCTGATTAGGTGCATTGATATTTTGTTTTGCTTTATTATTTATTTCTAAGTTGTCTTTCTCAGAGTTATTATTTTTTTGAAGTTGTAAAAGTTCATTAGGTGATACTGGCTTCCTTATCCCAGAGGAATTTTGGCCATTGAATTTAGAACCAGGCCTATTATTGGGCATGTTAGGTTTATTGGGATTGCCTTGCTTATTAAATGAGCCGTGTCTGCCTTGATCTGAAGGTTTGTTTCTATAACCAGGCCTATTATTGGGCATGCCAGGCCTATTGGGATTGCCTTGCCTATTAAATGAGCCAGGTCTACCTTGATCTGAAGGTTTGTTTCTTAAACCTGGCCTATTGGGCATGCCAGGTCTGTTCGGAGAACCAAGTCTGTTTGAGCTAGTTTGTTTAAAAGCAATGTTTTGCTTATTATTTTGCTTATTAGGATTTATTTTTGGATCTTCACTTCTTATTGGAGCTCCTACGAGCTCAGGGGTTTTCATTCTATTATTATAATTTTTTGTTTTAGGTTTGTTCGTATTTTGATCAGGTTTGTTTGATAGTCTTCTGTTATCCCCTGCACTTGAGATGTTCTGGGAAGATTCATTAGATTTGACATTATTATTTATATTTTTAGGCTTTGCAATTAATTGAATAGGTGGTTTTGCTGGGCTTTTGATAGGCGGAGTTGCATTATTTTTGAAAGTTTTTTTATCTTGGTTTAAATTCTGTGAAGTTTTACTATTTATATTTGTATTTGTAAGATTTGCTCGAGATTGTGAATTATTAACAATATTAGGTTTATTAGGATTTTGAGGTTGATTTGAAATAATTTTTACACTCTCAGGCTTGTTAAGTGGTTTTATCAATAAGGGTTTTATGTTTGAATTATCTTTGGGAGGTGTCCCTTTTTTAGGAGAACTAAAAGGAGATTTATCTTCTTTGTTTTGTTTAAAATTATCTTCTTTGATTGAAGGTTTATTAATGGAAAGTATTTTTTTATCTGAATTCTTTTTATTAATAAGATTCTTAATTTTTTTTGCCTCTTCTGCACTAATAGAACTGCTATGGCTTTTTACTGAAATTGAAAGTTTTTGCGCGGCATCAAGTATATCTTTATTTTCCAGATTTAAGTCTCTGGAAAGTTCGTAAATTCTGATTTTATCGCTGATAGTCATTTAATCTGATTTGTACTCTTTTAAAATAGAAGAGGATTTAATTTAATTATATTCCCTTAACGGGGATAGTTATTGTAGCTTGAAATTTCTTTTTCAAAAATTTCAACAAATTCAGGTTCCAAAAATGTTTTTAAAGCTTTTTGAAGCTTTTTTTTGATCTTTGAATCTGAGTAGCATTTTTTTGACTTGCAAATGTAAGCTGATCTCCCCATTCCCTTTTGAAGCATGATGCCTTGCTTAAAATCTTTAGTAATCTTTAAAAGATCTTTCCTGTCATATGTTTTTCTACATGAAATGCATACACGCAAAACAGGGTTTTGTTGTATCACCGTTTTTTCTCCTCTTTGGCAGATATCTCAGTATCTTGAAGAGTCTCTAATGGATCATTATCTGTGAATTCTTCTCCTTCGTATTGTTCCTCTCCATATTCTTCTTCATCTTCGGGAAGTGGATAAAGCTCTCTTAATCTTGCATCTTCTGCAGCACGCTCAGCTTGTTCTGCTTCTAATCTTAGTTCAGCTTCTCTCTGGAGATTCTCTTCCTCTTCTCTTTGAATGATTAATTCAGAGACTGCAGCATCTTCTGCTTCCTGATCGTATTCATGTGAATTTTTAACGTCAATCTTCCAACCAGTTAATCTTGCGGCAAGTCTTACATTTTGACCTTCTCTACCAATTGCGAGACTTAATTGATCAGGAGGAACCAGTACGTGCGCATGTTGCCCTGCTGGGTCTACAAGTCTTACTTGATCAACTTTCGCAGGACTTAAAGAGTTTAAAATATACTGTATTGGATTAGATGACCATTTAATAACATCAATTTTTTCTCCTCTTAATTCATTAACTACTTGTTGAATTCTTGCTCCTCTAGCTCCAATACAGGCACCTACTGGGTCCACTTCTTCTTCGCCACTATCAACAGCTACTTTTGTTCTTGGCCCAACAGCTCTTGAAGGAGGGTTGGCTTCTCTTGAAACAGCAACAATTTTCACTGTGCCTTCTTGAATTTCCGGGACTTCATTTTCAAACAAATAAACCACCAAACCAGCATTTGCTCTACTTACAAAAAGTTGCGGCCCTTTTCTTGCAATTTCGCTAACTTCTTTCAAAAAAACTTTGAAAGTTGCATTTGCTCTATAATTATCATTTGGTAATTGATCTCTCTTGGGAAGTTCGGCCTCTACTTCAGGTCTACCAATACCCGAACTAACTCCCATAATGACTGATTGTCTTTCAAATCTTATAACTCTTGCTGTTAAAACAGGATCTTCCAAATCCGCAAATTCTTCTTGGATCATTTTTCGTTGTTGATCTCTTAATTTTTGGGCTAAAACTTGCTTTGTTGTTGAAGCAGCCATTCGCCCAAAATCCTCTTTTTCTGGAGTAACGTCTAAAACAACTGTGTCACCTATTTGAGCATCTTCAGCTACTTGTTTAACTTCTACAAGAGATATTTGATGATCTTCGCTCTCAACTTCTTCAACAATTATTTTACTCGATAATATCCTATAACCTTCTTCATCTAGATCTAGTCCAACATCAAAATTACTGAAATATTCTTCATCAAATGGATCTGGGTTAACTCCAATGTAAAAAGTTTTTCTATATTTTTCGTATCCTTTTAATAAAGCTTCGCGTAAGGCTAATTCTACGATACTAGGAGGTAACTTTTTTTCCTCACTAATGTCTTCAATGAGATTGCTTAAACCTGGGAGAATAACTAATGCCATCTATGATGGGAAATTGAATAATGGTTGAAAATAATTAATCTTTTAATGTACAAAGACTAATTTTTAGTACTTCATCAAAAGGGATTTTTTTAATCTTACCTTTTATGTTAATGGCTAAATAATCTTTAGACTTTTCATAAAGTAAACCATTAAGGAATTTTATTTTTGAATTCTTTTGGTTTAACTCAACATTAACTGGAAAACCTTTAAAAGTTTTGAAGTCTCTTTCTGAGGTTAGTTCATCGCTGACCCCTTGACTACTAATTTCTAACACATATGAACAATTAAAAAGATTTGATTTTTCTATTTTGTCAGATGCTGGGGTATTAAATAGCGCACAATCATCTAAGGAAATGTCATCCCCATTAGTTTTTTTTATAGTTATTTCAATAACAATTGGCTTTTGATTAGTTTGTATATTTAAACCACATATTTCTAAATCCCGCTCATTAGCAACTTTTTCTAGTAAAGCTTCTAGTTTACTTTTGTTTTTTTTATTCAAATTTATTTATAAATTTATTTAAAGTTTATTCTCACACATTAAAAAGTTTTTTCTACAGAAAAATTTAAAAATTTGCATTTTATGGATGTAAACAAAAAAACAACAATAATCTCTTTCTTCAATTAGATTTATTAAATAAACTCAAAAGCCATTAATGAAATGAATTATCTCAAGATTAAATTTATTAATTTAATCCAAATATTCATTGTTATTTGTTTTTGCATACTCAATTTCTTTCAAGATACTGAAGTTTTAGCTTTAACTTCTTTTGAAAGTCATAATTTCGTATCATCCGCAGTTAAAAATATTGGCCCTGCAGTTGTAAAAATTGACACTGAGCGCTTGGTAGAGAGGCAGCAATTTGATCCTACTTTACTTGACCCTTTATTAAGGGATTTACTTGGTGAGCAAGGCATTACTCCTGAAAGGGAGAGAGGACAAGGCTCTGGGGTTATCATTAATGAGAATGGTTTGGTTCTTACAAACGCTCATGTCGTAGAAAGAGTCGACAATGTTTCAGTTACTTTGGCAGATGGATCTATTTGTGATGGTGAAGTTTTGGGCACGGATACAGTAACTGATCTTGCTTTAGTAAAAATTGATGAAGATGCTTATTCTGGTTTTGCTCCACTTGGAAATTCTGAAGATCTTGAAGTTGGGGATTGGGCAATAGCTCTTGGTACTCCCTATGGTCTTGAAAAAACAGTTACCTTAGGGATTGTAAGCAGCCTGCATAGAGATATTAATAGTTTAGGATTTTCAGATAAAAGGTTGGATCTTATTCAGACTGATGCGGCAATAAATCCAGGAAATTCTGGGGGACCACTCATAAATTCCAATGGTGAGGTAATTGGAATAAATACATTAGTAAGAAGTGGTCCTGGAGCAGGTCTAGGTTTTGCGATTCCTATCAATCTAGCTAAAAGTGTTTCTGATCAGCTACTCAAAAATGGGGAAGTTATTCATCCATATTTAGGGGTACAATTAATTTCTTTAAATCCTAGAATTGCTAAAGAACATAATCGAGATCCTAATTCTTTAGTTCAATTACCCGAAAGAAACGGAGCTCTAATTCAATCAGTAATACCTAATAGCCCCGCTGAAAAAGCTGGTTTAAGAAGAGGCGATTTAGTAATAGCTGCCGAAAATATCTCTATAAATGAGCCTAAAACTTTACTAGATGAAGTAGAAAAAGCTCAGATAGGAAAAGTATTTCTTTTAAATATTTTGAGAGATAATAAAGAGATACAGATAAATATCAAACCAGAACCTCTCCCAGGTTTGACATAAAGCTCCCATTGAAATTTAATAATCTATAACCATTAAGGAAAAAGATTTTGGATGCACAAACTCAAATGAAACAAGTTGTTGCTGATGCAGCAATAAGAGAAGTGAAAAGTGACATGATTCTTGGATTAGGTTCTGGATCTACAGCTGCGTTAATGATAAAAAGCCTTGCGGATGAAATGCGTTCTGGGAAACTCCAAAATATAAGAGGTGTTGCAACTTCTTTTCAATCAGAAGTTTTAGCACTTGAACTGAATATCCCGCTTATCGATTTAGCCTCTGTATCTCAAATTGATTTAGCTATTGATGGAGCAGATGAAGTTGATCCAGGATTTCAATTAATTAAAGGAGGAGGAGCATGCCATGTGAGAGAAAAGTTAGTAGCATCTAAATCTGATCAATTGCTGATTGTTGTTGATGAAACTAAACTTGTACAAAATTTAAATCTATCTTTTCCTTTACCTGTAGAAGTTCTTCCAAATGCTTGGAAGCAAGTTCAGGAAGTTATCTCAGAGATGAAAGGTAGTTCTACTTTAAGAATGGCTACTAAAAAAGCTGGCCCAGTTGTTACTGATCAAGGTAACCTCATCTTAGATGTATTATTTGATGATGGCATTAATAATCCAAAAGACATTGAAATGACGATTAATAATATTCCAGGAGTTTTAGAAAATGGATTATTCGTTGATCTTACAGATAAAGTATTAGTTGGCAAAATTGAAAACAATACTCCAGTGGTTTACTCACCCTCAAGAGCTAGCTAATCTTCAAATCTTATTTGAACTGAGTTAGCGTGACTATGTAAGCCCTCACTTTTAGCTAGATTAATAATATCGAGGCTATTAACTTTTAAACTTTCTTCATTAAATTCTATTATTGAAGAATTTTTCATAAAAGTTTCAACCCCTAAAGAACCACTAAATCTAGAATTACCTGATGTCGGTAAAGTATGATTTGGTCCAGCAAGATAATCTCCAACAGCTTCTGGAGTCCATTTTCCTAAAAAAATAGCTCCTGCATTCTCTATACCTGCAAGAATTTTTTTTGGCTCTAAAGTAAGAATTTCTAGATGTTCAGGGGCAAAGTTATTGCTTAGTTCAACACATTGTTCAGTATTCTCGCAAATCACAATTGAACCCCAATTTTTTATTGATTGCATGCAAATTTCTTTTCTTGGATGATCATCTATTTTTTTATAAAGTTCTTCTAAAACTTCTTTTGCCTGGTTCTTTGATGTAGTTAGTAGTATTGCCGAAGCCAAAGGATCATGTTCTGCTTGCGCTAATAGATCAGATGCTATATGAGTGCTTTGAGCTGTTTCATCTGCAATGATTAATATTTCACTTGGACCAGCTAATGAATCAATTCCTGTAGAGCCATAAATGAGTTTTTTCGCAGTCGTAACATATATATTTCCTGGACCTGATATAACATCAACTTTATTGATTTGATTTGTGCCAAATGCTAATGCCCCAATTGCTTGAGCTCCTCCAATCCTAAATACTTTATTGATACCTGATAAGTAAGCAGCAGCTAAAACAGTTTTGTTTATTTCCCCTTCTTTATTCCCAGGAGATACCATTATGATTTCTTTTACTCCTGCTACTTTTGCTGGAATTGCATTCATTAATACAGTACTTGGATAAGCAGCTCTTCCTCCAGGAATATAAATTCCTGCATTTTTGACTGGTTTCCATCTTCTTTGGACAATATCCCCATATTCACCTTTTATTGTGAAAGATTGAGGAATTTCTTTTTCATGGAATTTTTGAATTCTTTTGTGAGCTTCTTCAAGTGAGAGTTTCAAATTTTTATCAATCGTATCCCATGCATTCTTGATTTGATCCGCATTCACTTGCATAGGGTTAGGATCGAAACCATCAAATTTTTTGGTATATTTTTCTACTGCTTTATCTCCAGAAATTTTTACCTCTTGAAGAATTTCTTCAACGATTGTATTTATCTTATTGTTGTTTTCTGAATTAGTTCGGGTAGAAATCCTTTTTAATTCTTCAATAGCTTCTGTTTTATTATTGATTATCTTCATATGTTTAATTTTTTCAAATTGAAAGGCTCAAAACCCAATTTAATAATCTTTTAAATTATATATGATTGATTAGTAGTCGATTTATTTGTTATGATATAGATCTTATATTTATGTACCCTCTGTGGCCAATAACAAATCAGCAAAAAAGAGAATCCAAATTGCAGAAAGAAATCGTTTAATCAATAAGTCATACAAATCTACAGTAAAAACTTGGACTAAAAAAACTTTAGAAAATTGTGAAAAATATAAAAAAGAACCAAACGAGGAAAATAAAAATTTAGTCAATACAAGCCTTAATAAAGCTTTTAGTTTAATTGATAAAGCAGTTAAAAAAAATGTTCTTCATAAGAATAATGGAGCTAATAGAAAATCAAAAATTAACAATTTTGTAAAAACTACTCTAAACACAAAGTAAAAAGGCATAACAGAATTATGAGCAACATAGAACTCATTGATTCGCACTGTC
>JAOIOX010000011.1 GCA_028140765.1 Prochlorococcus sp. AH-736-N03
ATAATATTCATTTTAAAAGATGTAGATCCAAAAGATCCTACTGAAGAGTTAAGTTCCATATTGAGTAATTCTGAGGTAAATTTTGAAATAGAAAAGATTGAACGTATCTTAGATTCAGAAAATAAAAGTATGAATAAAAATTAATTAAAAATATTTAACAAAAAATGAAAATAAAAACAAAAACTGAAGCATTAAATATTGTCGAGACCTCTTATTTAGCATCTCTTTCCTCTTTATTATGGGTTGCATTATATTATTTGCCAATTGGGGGGGCTTTATTAAGGTTGATCTTACCCCTCCCAATGATCTTATTGCACTTGAGAAGAGGAACTCAAATTGCATTGGAAGGACTTTTAATACAATTTCTACTTTTATTCATAATTATGGGTCCTGTTAGAGGAACTTTATTTTTATTTCCTTATGGGTTCTTGGCTTTTTGGTTAGGTTGGTGTTGGTTTAAAGAAAAGAGTTGGAAACTTAGTTTAACTGGGGGAGTTGTTATTGGAACCCTTGGCTTCTTACTAAGAGTAATAGCATTATCCACGTTGGTTGGAGATAATCTTTGGGTGTTAATTACTAGAGCAAGTTATGGTCTAATAGAAAAGTTTATTGGATTATTTAATTTACCTTTATATCCATCAATTGTGAGTATACAATTAGGTGCAATTTTATTAATAATTTTTCAAGAAATTGTTTATGTTTTAACTGTGCATGTAGTTGCCTATTCTCTGTTTCCTAGGTTTAAGTTAACCATCCCAGATCCTCCAAGATTATTAAATAGCTTAGTTGATTTTAAAAATTAAAAAAAGGAAGAATGTTCAGTACAAAATTAGGGATAAAATTTTTTGGGAATGAATCCAATAAAAAAAGACAACTTAAAAAAATAAAAATACTGAAAAAGAATATTAAAAATTTAAAAATATTTCTTATAATCGCAGGCACCAATACATCTCAAATCTCAGGAATTTCCGCAGCAGGTATTAATGCAGAATCAAGGAGAACAACTGCGCTCGCAGATGCCGAATTTTTGCTTCAAGGTGCTTCAAAAGATCATAAATATAAATTGCCTCTTCTCAACGCAGGAGTAACTCCTGCCCTAATCAGTCATGTTTGTTCAAAGCTTATAAATATTTATCCTGTTATTGTTCCTCTTGGAATAGGAGCAAAGCCTTATTTTAATCATTTGGTTATTGAAGATAGAAATTTAGGTCCATCAAATTGTCTTACTACTGGTAAATCGATGACTAAAGAGAGAGTTTTAAATCTCTATGAAAAAGGTCTTTCATTAGGAAAATCCTTAAAACAACCAGTTTTAATTTCTGAATCTGTACCGGGGGGCACCACAACTGCTCAGGCAGTAATGGAAGCTTTTGGTTTGAATGTGTCTAATTTAGTAGGGAGTAGTTTATTTAAAGCTCCAAGAGAACTAAGAAGACAAGTAGTTAAAAGAGGACTTTTAAATGCAAATTTTAAGGCTGATTTCGACTCTATTGATGTTGTCGCAGCGGTAGGTGATCCTTTCCAAGCTCTCTCAATGGGTCTATTAATTGGTGCCAGGTTAGCAAACCAACCTGTAATATTGTCTGGCGGAAGTCAGATGTTAGCGGTCATTTTGCTTGTATTAGAATTTTTAGATGAAAAAAATAAAAATGAATTTATTGAAGATGTTTTTATTGCGACAACTGGGTGGCTTGTGAAAGATAATTCTCTAAATGATTTAGTAAATCTAATTAATGAAAAATACGATGTCAAATTATTAGGTTTTGCTAGTCCTTTAAATTTCAAATCTTCAAAATACAAAGAATTGAGAGATTATGAATTAGGTCATGTAAAAGAAGGTGTAGGTGCTGGTGGAATTTCATTGCTTGCTTTCTTAGATGGATTTAAAAATGAGGAAATAGTTTCATTGTGTCAACAAAATCTGGAAATGATGAAGAGCCTAGGTCAAATTTCTTTAGAGAAGGATTGCTGAATGTTTTCAAAATTTGCAACCAGAAGAGAATTTTTAAATTGCGGTAAACTTTCGCTTTTATTTTTCTTAAACTCTTGCAGTAATCTTCCTAGTAAAGTAAAAATTGCGTTACAAAGTTCTTTTTATCCAGAATCTTTTAAAGATACGATTCCAAAAGATTGGAAGCAGGAAAAAATTAATTTTGAAAATATTCGGCTACAAAAAAATAGAAACACAATTTTCAATTCTGACTTTGCTTTAATTAATGATGGATGGATTTCTAGTATAGATTTTTCAGAATTTGAAAAAATAAATGAATATACTCTGTTCGAAAATTTGGATAAGAGATCGATAGATTTCTTGGGAAGTTTTAATCAAAATCAGAGAAGTAAATTATTTCCTGTTGGCGTAGTACCCTACACAATTATTATTAAAAATAATCAAGAATTATTAAATTCAGCCAGAACATCTTGGGATTTTCTTCTTTCTAAAAAATTAACTGGGAAAATTATTTTTCCACAAAGCCCCAGAATAATATTGTCAATTGCTCAAAAGATTAATTCATCTAATCCTTTAAAAAAACTTCAAAGACAAGCAATGTTATTTGATGATAAGAATATGCTCAATTGGTTGATTAATTCTGATGCTAGTGTCGCAATAGTTCCTTATAGTCTTTGTTCAAAATATTTAAAAATAGATCCAAGGCTTTCTTTAGTTTTTCCAAGCCAAGGCGTACCTTTGATGTGGTATTTTCTACTAAGTCGATCAAATCTAGATAATGCAATATTAATTAAATGGATTAAATCTTTAGAAAATAAATCAATAGTAGATAAATTAGTAAGCCAGGGTTGGTATCTACCATTCAATAGTGATTATTTGCAAAGTAAATATAAATCTGAGATTTTCCCCATCTCAGGACCTTCTAAGAAATGTTGGGAAAATAGTTGGTCTTTCCCTGTATTAACAAATGAACAAAAAATTAATCTTAAAAATATCTGGAATGAGTCCTTATCCCCATAATCTTTTTGTAGGATTTTCAATTAATAAGTTATGAGTTTCCTTTAATAAATTTGGTATATCTAATTTACTAGGACATTTAGGAACACATATATTACATTCTTGACAAAACGAGGAATTTTTTTCTTCCCACCAGTGGCCAGCTTTTCCTATTAAATTGTATCTTTCTTTTGAAAATTCTAATTGGCCATGACCAATAGATATATTTCTTAAACGAAGTATTTCTGGAATAGGCACTTCATTTGGACATGGAAGACAAGATCTACATTGTTCACATTTGGTTGAGTTTAATCTTTCATTAGAAACTTCCTCAATTTTATTCAGGGCGCTTTTTTCAAGTTTTGTAAGCTTCTCGAATGAGTTTCTAAGTTTATGCGCAAATTCAAAATCTTTTTTGTTTGTCGCCCCCAAGGACAAAGTTGTAATGCCTTTTGCTAGCAAAAATCGATACGCTAATTCTAATGGATGAAAAGGCTTAGAGGCCTCTAACAAAATATCACTTGGAGAATACAATCTACCCCCTTTATCAGCAGGTGATATTGCTAAAACTCCCATGCCTTTTTTTATAGCTTCCTCTGCTAAAGCAATCTTAGATTGATCTAAATAATGTAAATGAAGACTACAAAAAGTAAAAACTTCATGGTTAATTGCATCTTTAATTAGTGAATAACTTCCGTGAGAACTAAAACCAACTTGATCAACTAGTTCCTTCTCAAGTATCCAAGATATGAATTTCTTACCCTCTCCATTAATAACCCAATCTAGATGTTGTTTTAAGTTGAGTCCGTGAATTGCAAGATTATTAATTTTCTCACGATTTAAATTTTTAAGAGATTTTTTAAAATTATTTTTTAAAAAGTCAAAATCACCCTTCGGTAAAACTTTGGAAGTAATCACCCAATTTCTTTCTTTTATATTCTCTTCTAATGCTAGCTTTTTTATTGAATTTCCAATATGTGATTCAGCATCACCATAAGAGGGTGCTGTTTCTATGTGGTTAATTCCTACATAATATGCATTTTTTATAATGCTATACATTTTTTCGAGACTTTCAGTTGCTCGCATTGTCCCTAAAGTGAATAAGCTCACTTTCGCCCCTCTACCAAATGATCTTTTTTGTGAATTAATAATCATCTAAATATGATCAATGTCTTTTTATTTACTCTTTAATTTATTTATAGTTGAAAATCATTTAAAGTAAATTAAAGTAAATACAAAATTTTGCAAAAATATTTTTCTTAAATCTATGTTTACAGGAATAATTAAATCAGTTGGAAAACTAAGACAAGAAAAAAATATTTTAGAAATTGAAATTATAGATAATTTATTTGATATGGCAATCGGTGACAGCATAGCTGTTGATGGAATTTGTTTGACAGTTAAAGAGATTTTTCAAAATAAATTTACTGTTGATGTTAGTGAGGAGACATTAAAAAAAACAACTTTAGGAGTAAAGTCGAACCTGAATCAGATTGTTAATTTGGAGCCCGCTCTTAGAGTGTCTGACCGTCTGGGAGGACATATAGTCAGTGGACATGTTGATGGCCTTGGAACGGTCGAGAATATAGAAAAATTAGAGAAATCTTGGCTCTTATCAATAAAGTGGAAAAATAATAATTTTTCAAAATATGTAGTTAATAAAGGGAGTATTTGTGTAAATGGTATAAGTCTTACAATTTCAAAATATGAGCAGGAAGGGGAAATATTTACTATTGCGATAATTCCTCATACTTGGCATAACACAAATCTAAATAAATTAAATATTGGTGATAGCGTAAACCTTGAGGCAGATGCACTAATTAAATATGTAGAGAAATTACTTTTATTTAATAAAAAAGGTAATCAAGATTTATCTTCAAATAATATTTCTTCCGAGTGGCTTAAAGAAAACGGTTGGTAAAATATATTTTTTAATTTAATGGAATCAGATAAATTGTTTTTGATTCTTTTTTAAGATCGATTTTAAATTCTTTACCAGGTTCTAGACCTAATTTTTTGGTGTAGGCATGACCAATTAATAGGTTCCCATTGCCATGAACTTTAGTTTTGAATTCTGTCTGCCTGCCTCTTGAACCTCTATTACCATTTTTACCATGACGACCATTTCCTATTTTGTAGCCCTTAGCTTCGATAAGCGCTCTGTAAAAACTTTTTCTTAAGATTCTTCCGCTAGGACCAACGTAACCACAACCTTTTGCTATCTCATCTTCAGATTTTTTACTTAATAATTTTGCTTTTTCAAGAAGTTCTTTTCCTTCTAGCATTATCTGACAAATTTCTAACTATATATTCTTACTAAAAAGGAGAACTGTGGCAATACAAATTAATAAAAAATATATTTAATTTTTTAAAATTAAGTTTTTATAAAAGATACAAAATAATGAATAAAACAACCCATATCCCATCTACAAAATGCCAGTAAAGTTCAACAGCTTCCAATGGGAACATATTTTGACTAGTTAATCTTCCACCATTGATTCTCGATTGCCAAGCAATAATTAAAATCATTAAAGTACCTAAAGTGACATGTAATCCATGAAAACCAGTAAGAGCATAAAAAGTACTTGCAAATAAATTATCGGTTAATCCAAAAGGTAAATGAAAATATTCAAATAATTGACATATTAAAAATATAATTCCAAGAAAAGCAGTAAAAAACAACCATTTTTGGGAATCAGAATTTTTATCTTTTAAAAGTGCTTTTCCTGCTTTATGGAAAGTTGCACTACTAACAAGTAATAAGATTGTATTGAGTGTAGGTATTGGAAGTTCTAATTCATAAATAGCACCATCAGGTAATGGATTTACTGCTTTATAAGTTAGATAAGCTGCAAAGAATCCTGCAAAAGTCATTCCGTCCGCAATTAGGAATGTTATAAGACCAAACATTCTGAAGTCTTCATGTGTTTTAGTGGCTTCAGAATTATTTTTTTGAATTTCGTTTGAGCTATCTAGAGTTGTCATAAGTTTTTATTTTCGTTCAGAAATTTCTTCACCATAACCATATGGTTCTTCAACTAATGGGGCTTCTCCTTCCCAATTTTCAACTGGAGGCGGAGAAGATGTTAACCATTCAGGTGTAAGAGCATCCCAAGGGTTATCTCCAGCCTCTTTCCCATTCCTCACACTAAGAAATACATTAATTAAAAAAGGAATTGTACTTATAGCCATCAAAAGAGCCCCAAGGCTACTAATTTGATTAACGAACTGGAATTGAGGATCATATTCTGCAACTCTTCTTGGCATTCCATTTAAACCAAGCCAATGTTGAGGAGCAAAGCACAAGTTAAATCCAATAAAGGTAATGATAAAATGTAAAATTCCTAATTTTTCATTGAGCATTTTCCCAGTTACTTTGGGGAACCAATGATAAATTGAAGAGAAAATAATAAAAACAGTCCC
Source organism: Prochlorococcus sp. AH-736-N03 (assembly GCA_028140765.1). Classification (GTDB taxonomy): domain Bacteria; phylum Cyanobacteriota; class Cyanobacteriia; order PCC-6307; family Cyanobiaceae; genus Prochlorococcus_A. Next base: position 6,371 of record JAOIOX010000011.1, read on the forward strand.
TCCATAAACTATGTAATGAAAATGGGCTACAACGAAATAGGTATCATGTACATGAATATCGAAAGGGACCTGTGCCAAAGCAACTCCTGTGATACCTCCAAAAACAAAATTTATAATAAATCCGCAAGAGAATAACATTGCACTATTGATGGAAATTTTACCTCCCCATAATGTTGCAACCCAATTGAAAAATTTTATACCAGTTGGAACAGCAATAAATGCCGTGGCAATAGTAAAGAACAATCTCATCCAAGGGGGTGTTCCACTCGTAAACATGTGATGCGCCCAAACAACTAAACCTAAAACTACTATCCCCATTATTGAAAAAACCATTGTTGTATATCCAAAAAGTGGTTTTCTAGCATGTACAGGAAGTATTTCACTTACTAAACCAAAGGCAGGAAGGACCATAATGTACACAGCTGGATGGGAATAAAACCAAAATAAATGCTGATAAACTACGACATTGCCACCCAAGACAGGATTGAAAAAACCTGTATTAGCGATGATATCGAAGCTAAGTAGAATTAGAGTGCCAGCTAATACAGGAGTTGACAAAACAACTAATAGACTTGTTCCAAGCATTGCCCAACAATACATTGGCAATTGCATAAGTTTTAATCCTGGCCTTCTTAATTTGATAATGGTCGCGATAAAGTTTATTCCACCAAATATAGAACTGCCTCCAAGTAATAGAACGCTGAGAATCCAAATAATTTGTCCCGATTGAGGAGTAGTTATGCTCAAAGGTGGATAAGCAGTCCATCCAGCCTGAGCAGCACCCTCAACAAAATAGCTTGCTACCAGCATCAAACCTGAAGGAGGAATTAACCAAAAAGCTACAGCATTTAATCTTGGGAATGCCATATCTCTCGCACCTACATAAAATGGAATTAAATAATTTCCAAAAGCACCGTTAACTACAGGCACTATCCAAAGGAATATCATTATTGTTCCGTGTAACGTTAAAACTTGGTTATAAACATCTCTTGGCATAAAATCAGACATTGGGCTGGCAAGTTCAATTCTTATAGCGCTCGCTAAGGTTCCTCCTATTAAATAGAAGAGAAAACCACAAACCAAGTATTGAATCCCAATTACTTTATGATCAAGACTAAAACTAAAGTATCTAAGCCAGCCTTTGGGTTGAAGACTTTCATTATTAGTTTTTTGTGGATCAATTGATATTGTCATAAATTTACCTCTGGTTTTTTATTTTTGTTAAACCATTCGTTGTAATCAGATTCTTCTTCAACTATTATCGAGGCTCTCATTCCTCCATGATATGGGCCACATAATTCTGCACATATTATCGGATATTTTCCTACTTTTGTAGGAGTGAAATTTAGGATAGTAGGTTGTCCAGGAATAATATCCTGCTTAATTCTGAACTCTGGTACCCAAAAAGCATGAATGACATCTTTGGATTCCATTTTCATTGATACTTTTTGATCAACAGGAACGTGTAGTTCTCCTGATATGAAATTGCCCTTGGGATAATTGAATAGAAATGCAAATTGCATAGCTGAAACTTCAATTGATAAATTATTTATTGCTATTTCATTATCAGAAGTTTGACTTATTCCAGCCCATATTTTTTCAGTGTTAGAACTCATCATTTCATGGTTATGATTTAGTTCTTTCATCCCTCCCATTCGATCGTAGATGTTGTAGCTATATAGACCTATTAATAAAACAATTATTGAAGGGATAATTGTCCACACAATTTCTAAGCTTAAATTTCCCTCTAAAGCTATACCATCGCCTATCTGATCATTTCTTTTCCTAAATTTAAATAAGCTATAAATAACTGCTATTGTCATTCCTATAAAAATAATTAATCCAATAATGAAAAGAATTTTAAAAAGTTCGTCATAAATTGGTGCATTAATACTTGCTTCCGCTGGGAGCAAATTTACATTAAAACCAATCCAAAAAGATATAGCAAAAACGAGGGAAATAATTAGTATTAAATAAATGTTTTTATTTAACAATTGATTACTTAAAAATTTGTATTTATATCCTCAAGATATTCAATTTTTTTAATCCTGCATCCTTTGTTAAAAGAAAAACATTTAAATTCACAACTTCTTAAGATTTATGAAATAAAAGGCGTATTATTAATAACTTTTTAGAGTTAATTGTCAGGGAAAAAAGATTAAATTAGTAAATTATTTTTTAAATTAAAGATATTAATTTTTAATTAATGTTTGGTTTTTGAATCTAATTTATTATGCAAAATAATAGGTTTATCCATTTGATTAATAACCAATTATATAAATCAAAATATCTGACAATTTTTAAAAGGTTGGGAAGTCATAGTGTATTTGCACTCATCGCACTAATCGTAATTGGAGGTGCTACGAGAGTAATGGAGGCGGGACTTGCCTGCCCAGATTGGCCATTGTGTTATGGATCTTTTTTGCCTTTTAATCATATGAACTTAAGAGTATTTCTAGAGTGGTTTCATCGTCTAGATGCTTTTCTGGTTGGGATATTAATTCTTTTTAAATTTGCCCTTTCAATTATCTGGAAAAATGAAATTCCAAATTGGTTACCTAAAACTTATTCATTATTACTTTTTCTCGTTATTGTCCAAGGATCTTTTGGAGCTTTAACAGTAATAAACCTGCTTGATTCATATACTGTTACTGGCCATCTTTTAATAGCTTTTCTACTTCTCATCACAACAATTTCAATAAATCAAAATTTAGAAAATAACGACATAGAAGAGCCATTAATTTGGTGGAGATTATTATTGTTTGTTCCTCTTTTACTTACTCTGATTCAATCTTTTATTGGAGTAAGGCTTTCATCAACTTGGTCAGCAGATATTTGCTTATCTTTTAATAAACAATGTCTAATTCTAAATACTCATAAATTATTTGCTTTTCCAATTGTTTTTTCAATTCTATTAATTATTGCTACTGCAATTTATAAGAGAAATTTGCTTAATGAAAATTGGAAATATCTCTCAGCACTTATTTTTCTCTTGTTTTCCCAAATTGCTTTGGGTGTTTTAAGTCTTAAAACAAATTTAAATGAACCTATTTTTATTATCGGTCATCAACTTAACGCCTCTTTATTTATTGCGATATTAACAACATTAATTTTTAGAAATCCTTTTACCAAAAAAGGTCTAAACCACTCCCTAAATTCTCAAATGGTTGGTGTCAATTCATGAACAGTACTAACTTAGAAAACTTCAAATATAAATCTTCGATTAGGGATGAAGTTGTACCTTCAAGAAAAAGATTAACTTTGCCGCCTTGGCTTGAAGTAGCAAAACCTAGATTAATCCCACTTTTACTGGCAACAACTTTAGGAGGAATGGCTTTAACAGAGGAATGGCCTTTGTCTTCACCGAAGCTTATCTGCACTTTAGGAGGCGGCGCTTTGGCAGCAGCAGCAGCAGGAGCTCTTAATTGCTTATGGGAAATGGAATTAGATAAGAGGATGACAAGAACTAGCAAAAGAGCCTTGCCATCAGGAAAATTGTCATCTGAGACTGTATTTTTAGCTGCCGTATCATGTACTTTGGCAGCTTCGATGCTTTTAGTAAGTGGTGTAAATTATTTGGCTGCGGGATTAACTCTTCTTGGTTTATTTAGCTATGTAATTTTATATACAGTTATTTTGAAACCTCGTACAACCAAAAATATTGTTTTCGGAGGAGTTGCTGGCGCTATACCACCTTTAGTTGGTGCATCTGCTGCCACAGGGCATGTAGGCCTAAGTGGTTGGTGGTTGTTTGGTTTAGTAATGTTATGGACTCCAGCTCATTTTTGGGCACTTGCAATTTTATTGAAGGACGATTACGCATCTGTTGGTATTCCTATGCTTCCTTCTGTTAAGGGATCTGTTTTTACTGCTAAAGCGATTTCTCGTTACGGATGGGCAACAGTTTTAATGAGTATTATGGGAGTCTTCGCTTTACCAGAAGGGGGTCTCTTATACGGAATTATGTTATTGCCATTTAATGGAAGACTTTTGCAATTAATAAATGAATTAAAGAAATCTCCTGATGATCTTTCAAGAGCAAAGTCTCTTTTTAGGTGGTCTATTCTCTATATGTTTGGAATTTGTCTTTTGTTATTAATTTCCAGAACCCAACTATCTGTAGAATTTGAGCAGCAATCTATGCAAATATTTTTATCTATAGTATCCCTCCTTAGTAATTAAATTAGATGTAAAATGTTTTTTAAGAAATAGAAAGTTTGATGAATTATATAAAAGTTAAAGGGCTCTCAAAATCTTATTCAGAAATAAAGGCTTTAAAAAATTTATCAATGGAAATTGAAGCTGGAACATTATTCGGAATACTAGGTCCAAATGGTGCTGGCAAATCAACACTTATAAAAATACTCGCTACTTTAATAGAGCCTGATAGTGGAGAAGTTTTAATAAATAATATTAATCTGATAAAAAATTCAAGGAAAATTAGAGAATTTATTGGTTATGTTGCCCAGGACATTGCACTTGATAAAATATTAACTGGAAGAGAGCTTTTGGATTTTCAATCAGATTTATATCACATCAACAAAAACAAAAAATTTGAAAGGATAAAGAAATTAATAGATCAATTAGAAATGAATGATTGGATTGATCGTAAGTGCGGAACTTATTCAGGGGGAATGAAAAGAAGAATAGATCTTGCTGCTGGACTTTTACATTTGCCCCAAGTATTAATATTGGATGAACCTACAGTAGGTTTAGATATTGAAAGTAGAAATATCATATGGCAACTTTTGAAAGATTTGAGAAATAATGGAATGACTATTATATTAAGCAGTCACTATCTTGATGAAATAGATAAATTGGCAGACAAACTAGTGATAATTGATGATGGAAGAGTTATAGCACAAGGGGCTCCTAAAGAACTGAAAAATAAATTAGGAGGAGATAGAGTAACTTTGAAAGTAAGAGAATTTAGTAATCAGGAAGAAGCAAAAAATATATGCCAAATTTTATCTTCAATAGATGGAATTAGTCAGATTATCATAAATGAAGCTCAAGGTTTCTCGATAAATTTTGTAGCAGATAAGGAAAAAGATTTACTCACGAAGCTCAAAGTGGAATTGGCCTTCTCAAAGTTTGAAATTTTTTCTCTTACCCAAAGTCAGCCAAGCTTGGATGATGTATATCTTCAGGCAACCGGGAAAACATTATTGGATGCCGAAATTTCTATGGCAGGGAAAAGGGACCTTAAAAAAGAATCAAAGCAATCAATGCGATAAAAAAAATTTTTGTTAACTAACTATAATGAATATTAATTACTGCTAATTATGGAATTACAACAGTATAATTTATTTTTTTTATATCAAGAAACATTTGCCTTAACAAAGAGATTATTTATTCAATTAAAAAGAAGACCATCAACTCTTTTAGCTGGAATATTGCAACCTATAATTTGGCTTTTTTTATTTGGAGCATTATTCTCTAAAGCTCCTGAAGGTTTTTTACCAGGAGTTGATTCTTATGGGAATTTTTTAGGAGCAGGACTTATTGTTTTTACTGCTTTTAGCGGAGCCCTAAACTCTGGTCTTCCTTTAATGTTTGATAGAGAGTTTGGATTTCTTAATAGATTACTTGTGGCTCCTTTAACTAGTAGATTATCCATAGTTTTGTCTTCTTTTTTTTACATAACAATCCTGAGCTTTATTCAGAGCATTGTAATAATGATTGTTTCATATACTTTGGGATATGGATGGCCCAACTTATATGGTTTAGGAATTGTCTTTACAACATTAATTCTATTAGTTCTTTTTGTAACATCAATAAGTTTATGTTTAGCGTTTGTTTTGCCCGGACATATTGAATTAATCGCTCTTATATTCGTGATAAATTTGCCTCTTCTTTTTGCAAGTACTGCTTTGGCTCCAATTTCTTTCATGCCAAATTGGCTTGGGTGGTTAGCTTCATTAAATCCATTAACTTTTGCGATCGAACCTATTAGGACTGCTTATACAGAAACTATTAATTTAGAATTAGTGGCTTTACATGCTCCATATGGTGATTTAACTTGTAAGAGTTGTATATCAATTTTATTTTCTTTAACAGTTTTATCCTTGATTATTATAAGGCCTCTGTTAAATAAGAAGTTAAATTAATAAATTTATGCTTTTAAAAAATCATCTAATAGAAGTTTTTAAAAAAGCCTCTTTAGAAAATAATTTTTTGCTTAAAGAAAATATTGTTATTAAGTGGGTCCATAGATTTGGGATTGATTCTTTAAATGATTTATTAATCCAAAGTCCAGTACAAAAGAAAAATCATGAAGAAGAAAATCAAGAACAAATAAATTTAATTGATGAAAATCATGAAGAAGAAAATCAAGAACAAATAAATTTAATTGATGAAAATCATGAAGAAGAAAATCAAGAACAAATTAGGCTTGAATCTTTTAAAACTTTAGAAAATTTAGAAGAAACAAATTATGAATCAAATTACTTAAAAATTTCTAACAATAATCAACTCTTTAATAGTCAACAAGATTCTAATCAAATAAATAAATATATTAAAACCTCAAAATTACCACTACCTAATATTAAAAATTTAAGAAAATGGATTAATAAAGATAAAAAAGCTAGTTAGCTTTTTACATCATACCAGGCATACCCATGCCGCCCATGCCGGGCATACCCATTCCACCCATACCAGGCATACCCATGCCTCCCATCCCTGGCATACCCATTCCACCCATACCTGGCATGCCCATGCCTCCCATTGGATCTCCACCTGGTCCTCCTGGAGCTGCGGCTTCAGGCTCTGGAATGTCAGCCATCGCAACTTCTGTTGTGAGGAGCATAGCTGCAATAGATACTGAATCTTGAAGAGCTAATCTTAATACTTTGGTTGGATCTAATATTCCTGAATCTTTTAAATCCTCATATTTTCCTGAATTAGCATTGAAGCCTTTGTTAAGTCTTTTAATTTCAGAGACAACTACATCACCATTAAAACCAGCATTTTTTGCTATTTGTTTAGTAGGTTCCAAAAGGGCTTCTTTTACGATATTTATCCCTGTTCTTAAATCATCGGAAGATTTTTGACTTAAATTTAAAAGGTCATCTGATATTTCAATTAAAGTTTGTCCTCCTCCAGAAACTACACCCTCTTCAATAGCAGCTTTCGTAGCATTAAGGGAATCTTCGATTCTTAACTTTTTGAACTTCATCTCTGTTTCTGTTGCAGCTCCAACTTTGATAAGTGCTACACCTCCAGCTAGTTTTGCTATCCTTTCATTGATTTTGTCCTGATCATACTCTGAGTCTGTTATTTCAATTTCTCTCTTTAATTTTTCTACTCGCGCTTTAACCAAATCTTTAGTGTCTTCGAAGGCAACAATTGTAGTTTTGTCCTTCGTGATAGTTATTTTTTTTGCTTTGCCTAAATCATTAATCGATACTTTATCAAGTGTCATTGATTTATCTTCACTAATTAACTTAGCTCCAGTAAGAATAGCAATATCTTCAAGGGCAGCTTTTCTTCTCTCGCCAAATAACGGAGCTCTTACGGAAGCTACATTTAACACTCCACTATTCTTATTCAAAACCAAGGTGGTTAAAGCCTCTCCTTCGATATCTTCAGCAAGAATCAGAAAAGGTGAGCCTGATTTCTGAATTTCTTCAAGTATTGGAACCAGATCAACTAAAGTTGAAATTTTTTGATCAGTTATTAATATTTTAGGGTTTTCAAGTTCACAAACTTGTCTTTCTTGGTCTGTTACGAAATATGGAGAACTATAGCCTCTATCAAAAGACATCCCTTCAGTTATATCTAATTCTGTATCTAATGATTGAGATTCTTCGACAGTTATTACACCATCTGAAGTAACAATATCCATTGCCTTCGAAATTATAGATCCAATTTCTTCATCACCTCCAGCACTAACTGTTGCAACTTTTTGGATATCAGAACCACTTAATGAAATACTTTTGGAACTTAATTTTTCTAGAACAAAAGCCAGGCCTACTTCCATACCTTTTTTTAACTCCATAGGGCTGGCACCAGAAGCAATATTTTTTAATCCCTCTTGAACCATCTTCTGAGTCAAAATTGTTGCTGTTGTTGTTCCATCTCCTGCACTCTCTTTTGTCTTGGACGCAACTTGTTCTATTAATTTTGCACCCAAATTAGAAATAGGGTTCTCAATCTCAATCTCTTTAGCAACTGTGGATCCATCTCTAACTATATCTGGTGAACCAAATTTTCTCTCTATTACTACGTTTTTTGCTTTTGGCCCGATAGTAACTTTTACCGCATTAGCTACAAAATTTACACCTTTTTCTAGCGCCTCTCTTGATTCATTAGAAAAACTTAACTGTTTAGCCATGTTTACTCGATCTTTAGTCTTATTCTAATCTCCCATAGAATCATTTTTAAGGGATATTTAATTAAGTGGGGAAAGCCGAATTTCTTTTAATTAACCATACAAATTAACTAAAATAAGAGTATCTTTAGGTTATGGAAGAAACAAATAATCTTATTTTTACTCTTACAGCAATCCTAGCGATTGCTATGACATTGATATACTTTCCCCTGAGATTTTTCTTGACATTAACTGCTAGAAGTCGAAGACTAAAACTTTTACAGAAAATTAGAAGGTTGAGAGATGAATTAGGTCAGCCTTATCAAAATACATAATTAAATACTCATACCACCATCAATACTAATTGTTTGCCCTGTAATATAACCTCCTGCATCACTTGAAACTAAGAATGACACTAAGTTTGCAATTTGAGTACAACTTCCTAATTTCCCTAAAGGAATAACTTTAAGAATCTCTTCAGTATTAAGTTTTTCAGTCATCTCTGTTTCTATGAAACCTGGAGCTATTGCATTTACGTTTATACCTCTTGAAGCAAATTCTTTAGCGCAAGTTTTGGTAAATCCAATAACTCCAGCTTTGGCGGCAGAATAATTTGCTTGCCCTGGATTACCAATTATTCCAACAACAGATGAAATATTTACGATGCTACCACTTCTTTTTTTCATCATAAATTTTGAAGCATATTTTGTACAAAGAAAAACTCCCTTTAAGTTTGTATTAAGTACATCATCCCATTGTTCCGATTTCATTCTCATCAATAGTCCATCTCTAGTAATTCCAGCATTGTTAATGAGGATATCAATGGTGCCATTAATTTTGATTATTTCTTCAAAAGCTGAACTGACAGAATCCTCTTTTGAAACATCAAATTTTAATTTATGAGCTTTACCTCCTGAATTTTTTATTAAATTTACAACTTCTTCAGCTTTTTCATCAGATGAAGAGTAATTAATAAAAACTTCTGCTCCCAATCGGCTTAGTTCTAAAGCAATTTCTTTACCAATTCCTCTGCTAGCTCCAGTGATTAAAGCAATTTTGCCTGATAATGAATCTTTATTGGACATTATGAAATTTTATAATTTTCAATCGTAGTACTATTTGTGTAAAGATATTGCTTTTATTTATAATTGTCTAGAAAATATTAAGACCTTCTATTGTGCACTTTTTAATACCAGCTGCAGGGAGCGGTAGCAGAATGAAAGCTGGAAAAAATAAATTACTTATTGATTTAGAGGGAGAGTCTTTGATTTATTGGACACTTAAATCTGTATTTTCTGCAAGCTCAACAAATTGGGTTGGAATAATTGGGCAACCGAAAGATAAAAATTTATTATTAAATTCAGCAAAGGATTTTGCCCATAAAGTTCATTGGATTAATGGTGGTGACACCAGACAACAGTCAGTTTTTAATGGTTTAAAAGCGTTACCAAAAGATGCTGAAAAAGTTTTAATACATGATGGTGCTAGATGTCTAATTAATCCTGAATTGATAGACCTTTGTACAATGCAATTAGATGAAAATGAAGCTGTAATTTTGGCTACTAAGGTAACCGATACTATAAAAATTGTTGATAATGAAGGTTTTATTAAAGAAACACCAGACAGAAATTATTTATGGGCAGCGCAAACTCCTCAGGGCTTTTTAGTAGATAGATTAAAAAAAGCTCATAAGATGGCAATTGATAAAAACTGGAAAGTCACAGATGATGCTTCTCTATTCGAAATGCTTAATTGGAAAGTGAAGATTATTGAAGGAACTTATTCAAATATAAAAATTACATCCCCTATAGATTTGAAAATAGCAAAACTTTTTGTGAAGAACCCCTAGTTAAAAAGGTGTATCGATACTAAGAATGCCATCATCACCATTTAAGGTTGCTTCGTATCCTAAAGGAATGCAAGCATTTCCCGATATGTGGCCTATTGGCAGTTCAAAAAGAATAGGAAAATCAAACTCTTGGAGTCTTTCAATAATGCATTTTTTTAGTAAATCTTTCCATTCAAGGTCGCAGGAATCATTAGAAAAACTTCCGAATCCAATACCAGCAATTTCAGAAAGTGTTCTAGTCATTCTGAGGTAAGTCAACATGCGATCAATTTTATAAATATCTTCATTAATATCTTCAAAAATTATTATTTTCCCTTTGCATTCTGGAAAGTGATTGGTACCAATTAAAAAAGTAGCAATAGTTAAGTTAGAAACAATAATTTCTCCTTTAGCTTTCCCAGCTCTTAAAGGAATTCCTCTTATGTCTTCAACATATCCCTCAAAAAGTAAATTTCTTAATCTCTCAAGACTCCACTCTGGCTCTTTGAAAAGGCTAGTAACCATTGGGCCATGAATAGAACCTATAAATCCTTGAGCATATTTAGATAGTAATAAAGAACATGTATCTGAGAATCCAAGCATTAAACCATGCTGCCAAGAAGGTTCTTTTTCTAAAAGTCTTGCTGAACCCCAGCCTCCTTTTGCAAAAATGATTAGCTTACTATTTTGTGCTCTTTCCAGTTCTTCAAATCTAGTTAGATCATCACCTGCAAAATAACCAAATTTTTTTGATAGAGAATTATTTTCATTAATTTCCAAGCCCCAGTTTTTTAAGATTTCTATGCCTTTTTGAAAATTTTCGTCTTCATCAATAAAGGAGCCTGGAGCTAAAATATCTATTAGATCCCCTTTTTTTAATCTAAAAACCATATTTAAAATTTATGAGGCAATAATAATTCCTAATAAAAGGAATCCTCCATAAATTGATTGATTTTTGAAGTGATTGCCAATATTTTTTATTGACTGCTTTTCCTCAGGAAATACTTTTAGTATATCTCTCTGCATTAAGATTGACGATATAAGCCAAATTGGCCAAAAAACAAAATCCATTTGATTAATAAATCCGCATAATGCGAGAAAACAAGAAGTTAAAAAATAACAAATTTGAATAGTTATTCTTGTATTGTTCTGGAGGTAAACAGCGGAACTATTTATCCCAATTTTTATATCATATTTTTTATCTGCTAAAGCATAAATAGTGTCAAAGCCAAAAGTCCAAAAAATGGTAGCTAGCCAGCAAAATAATAAAACAATACTATTTAAATTGCCTTCATTTGCGGCCCAGGGAATTAAGACAGCAAAACCCCAGCATATGGATAAGATTAATTGAGGATATTTAAACCATCTTTTGGCAGAAGGATAAATTAAAATAATAGGTAAAGCTAAAAAAGCAAGTGAAATGGAAAGGATTCTTCCAGGTTGAGGTAGTGACAAAGTTAAAAAGAAGCTACATAAAATTAAAAAGAAAAGAATCAAATAAGCTGTTTTAAGACTAATTTTATTTGCAGCTAGAGGTCTATTTTTTGTCCTAACAACTCTTTGATCGATTTTTTTGTCCCAAATATCATTAACAACGCAGCCTAATCCACTTACTAGTAGTCCTCCCAATATTATTCTTAGCAACATTAAAAGTGATGGATTAGCATCTGGGGTTAAATATAAACTCCATCCAGCTGGAATAAGCAAGATCATTCTTCCAGTCGGCTTATTCCACCTTAATAATTCAAAAAAGGTACTTAATTTATTTTGTCGATTTTTATTTTGCATATGACTTATTGTATATTTCATAACTTTAAATAATCTTACTAGGATTAAATGATTTCTATTAATTAATAATCAATCTTGGGTATATTTATTAATGGATTAAAGATATCTGCATCTTATAAAAAGAAATGATACAGAAACAAGATTTAAGATATTTTCAAGAAAAGCAAATTTTAGTAGCTTCTATAGATATTGGAACCAACTCTACACATCTCTTGGTAGCAGAAATTAATCTAGAATTAAAATCATTTTCAATAAAATTCACTGATAAATCAACCACTCGTCTTGGAGAAAGAGATGAGGAGGGTAATCTTACTGAAGAATCAATCCAAAGAGCATTAGTTACTCTTAAGCGATTTAAGGAATATTGCAAAAGTAATGGAGTAAAACAAATAGTAACAGCAGCGACAAGTGCAGTTAGGGAATCTCCAAACGGTCAAGATTTTATTAGAAGAGTTCTTGATGAAACTGATATTCAAATAGAAATGATAAGTGGTTCTGAGGAAGCCAGATTAATTTACCTTGGTGTTCTCTCTGGTATGGCTTTTGAAGATCAGTCTTTTGTAATCATAGATATTGGAGGAGGTTCTACAGAATTAATACTTGCTGATACAAAAGATGCTATAGCTCTTACCAGTTCTAGAATTGGTGCAGTCAGACTTAAAAATGATTTTTTAAATAAAGAGTCTATAAATTCAGAAAGATCGAGTTTTCTAACAAATTTTATTAAAGGATCTTTAGAACCATCTGTTCGAAAAATAAAGAGTAGATCTAAGGGAGATAAGACTTTATCTATGATTGCAACCAGTGGCACTGCAACCTCATTAGGAAATTTGATTTCAGATGATTTGGGAGAATCTAAACAAAAGTTGCATGGTTATAAATTTAAAAGGGAAAATTTACAAAATGTATTGGAAAAACTAATTAAATTGCCAGTTTCGGAAATCAAGAAAATACCTTCATTAAGTGAGAGAAGAGCAGAAATAATTATTCCAGGAGCATTGATATTAAACACCGCAATGGAGATGTTGAACTTTAATGAATTAACCATAAGTGAGAGGGCGCTTAGAGAGGGTTTGATTGTTGATTGGATGCTTCGTAAAGGGATAATAAAAAACGAGTTAAATATTCAAAGCAATATTAGAAAAACAACCATAGTTCATCAGGCCAGAAAGTTTGGCGTAGATAGTACAAGAGCTGAGAAAGTTATCGATATTGCCTTTCAAATCTATGATCAGACTAAAAATATCTTTCATAGTGATAATGACCCTAAAGCTAGAGAACTTCTTTGGGCAGCCTCTAATCTTTATAGTTGTGGGAAATACGTGAATGTTGGTTCATATCACAAACACTCTTGGTACTTAATAAAAAATTGTGAGTTGTTGGGATATTCTGAAGCAGAAACAAATATTATTGCTTCAATTGCTAGATACCATAGAAAGAGTCTACCTAAGAAAAGACATGAGTCTTGGCAAAATTTAATATCCAAAGGAGATAAAACATTAGTTCTCGAAATGTCATTGATTTTGAGACTAGCAGCATCTCTTGATCAAAGACCTGATAAGGTGATTTCCTCAGTTCAAATAAAATTGCAGGGAAATATTCTTACATTTGAACTTTTACCTTCAAATAGAGACCATGATCTTCTTCTTGAGAAATGGAACTTAGGATTATGCCGTAATGTAATAAAAGAACTAAAGAATTTGGATTTAAAAGTTATTTAGTTTTTTTAATAATTTCTTGTTTTGGAGTTTGATTCTGTGAAGAGTCTGAAAATAAATTCAAAATTAAGGACGAGGCGAAAAGTCCGAGAAGACCTGAAATTAAAATAAATATCCAAAACCCTACTGGACTTAGAACCTGAGATTGTCTAGTTTTATTAGTTTTTTTAGCAACTTCTTCAACTATTTCCTCAATTTTTATCTCTTGCTTTTCTGTCTCGAATTCATTCATTATAAATTCTGTATCAAGTTTCAGCTTCTGTGAAATTCTACGAACCATTGCTTTGACAAATACTTTTTCAGGTAGTTCTTCTTCATTACCTTCTTCAATGGCTTTAAGTTGATGAGATCCAATTTTTAAATCAGAAGCTAATTCTTCAACAGATTGCTCTCTACTTAACCTTGCCTCTTTAATAAAATTTCCAATTCTCTTTAAAGAGGATTGTGTTTTTTTGGTATTTTCTTCTGGGTTAGATTTTATTTCTTTCAAAGCTAATAAATTTTTACTAATTATAGTAATTAATTTTTTTCTATCAACTTTAAGATTATTTATTCCTAAAGAGATGCTTATAAGTTGGATTATAAAGATTAGATCTTTTTTGAGAATTACTAATTGCTGGGCTAATTATGTAAATGGTTGTTCTAATTAGTTTTTTCTCAATAGAAAATTTTTCCATATCTTTTAATTCTATTAATGATGTCCAACCATCATCCCAAGATACTCTAAATCCAACAATCACTTTAGTCTCTGGAGGGTAAAACTCTAGTAGAGTTTCTTGAGACCTCTTCACATGCCTAGCACTTAGATAAAGACATATAGAGGAATTGTGTTTCGCAAGATCTTTCAGAGATTCTTTTTCGGGCATCCCTGTTCGCCCTCCTGCTCTAGTTAAAATTATTGTTTGCGTTACCTCAGGGATTGTTAACTCAGCCTCATGATATGCTGCAGCAACTTGAAAAGCACTTACTCCAGGAACAACCTCGATTTCAATTTTTTCTTTTTTTAAAATTTCTATTTGCTCTCTAATTGCTCCAAAAAGGCAAGGATCTCCATCATGCAACCTTACAATAGTTTTCCCTGCCTGAAATTTTTCTATCATAATTGAGGTAATCTGCTCTAAGTTAAGCGAACTCGTTTTTATTTTTTCAGAACCTTCTTTCGAAAAATCTAAAATCTTTTTAGGAATTAGAGAATCAGTCCAAATAATGACATCTGCAATTTTTATCTTTTTTAATGCTTTTAAAGTTAATAATTCTGGATCGCCTGGACCAACACCAATAAAGGAAATTTTATTATCCATTCTTTCTCTTTTTCCCAATATATGTTCTCAATCTTAAAAAAAATATTCCAATTAATCCAGAAGAAAATAGAAAAATACTTATAAATTGAGCCATCCTAATACCGCCATCACAGAAAGGCGGCAGTCCACCAATGCATAGTGGGTCAGTCCTTAAACCTTCAATCCAGAATCTTCCAAAGCTATAACTTATCAAATAAAGACAGCTAATAAAGCCAGGCCTGAAAAAATCTGTTTTATTTTGTTTATTAAAAATAAAAATAAGGAGGATGAAAATTAAGAGATTCCACAACGACTCATAGAGAAAAGTAGGATGAAAAAATTCGTAATTAATAAATTCTAAAGGCCTATTTTGGATAGGAATAAATAATTTCCAAGGCAAATTTGTCGGGACCCCAAAGGCTTCATTATTGAAAAAATTGCCCCACCTCCCTATGGATTGTCCAAGAATAATTGAGGGTATTAAAATATCTATAAAAGTTTTTAAATGAATTTTTTTTGACTTACAAAAAAAGATAATGGATATTAAACCTCCAATTAGGCCTCCATGGATTGCTATGCCTCCTTCCCAAACTGCGAGAAAAGAAGGTATTTTTATGGCGTTATTGAATAGTTCTAAAGAAGTATAAAAGTTCTCTCCACTATATTGCCTCCACTCAAAAATTACGTAATAAGCTCTTGCTCCAATTATTGAAAAGATTATTAATGATGGAAGTATTTCACTAATGTACTCTGGGTTAATATTCCTTGCCCTTGCTAGTTTTTTAGAGATAAATAGACCTATTATGACTGAAACTGAAATAAGTAATCCGTACCATCTAATAGTTATAAATCCTAAATTTAAAACAGTTTCTCCTGGAGATTGTATAAAAGCTTGAAATGTAAGCATCTAAGGAAAGTTAGATACCCTCTGCTGCTTGCACTTTCTCTACTTGTTTTTTCTTTAATACTAAAAGTATTTGTGTTAGGCCTACACCAATGAAGAATGCAATTAATCCAATCACTCTATAAGGGCTTTGAAGTACAACCTCAGCATCTAATTGTCCGAAGCCGCCAACGTTGGGATCATTAGTAAGAGGGTCACCTGCATTAATTTTGTCTTGTGCTTTTACAATAAGTTGAGGACCAACAGGCACTGCTTCAGTAGTTATGTCACCATTATCGTTTTCTATATTGACCTTATAGCTACCATCTTCAATTGTTTCTATTGAATTTATAGTTCCTGAGGTGGAAGAAGTGAACACTACATTATTGCTTTTGTCTCCAGTAGGGTATACCTGACCTCTACCTCTATTTCCTCCAATATGTAATGAGTATTTCCCATAGTGATATTCTTTATTAGTGGATGGATCAGGGGAAAGTACAGGGAAGACTATTTCTTTATTAGTATCGCCAGGTAAAGGTCCGACAACAATAATATTATCTTTCTCTTCACTGTAATTAGTGAAGTAAACCCCTTCTGTCTCCTCTTTGATTTCTTCAGTCCATCTTTCTTGTGGAGCAAGTTTAAAACCATCAGGCAGCATTACAACAGCACCAACTTGTAGTGGGACTTCAGAACCATCAGCACCTATCTCTTTTAAGTCATTTTTGTAGGGTATTTTGACTACAGCTTTGAAAACACTGTCTGCTCCAACAGATTGTGGAACCTCTGCAATTGTAGGCATCTGAGCTAGATGACAATTTGCACAGACTATCTTACCTGTTGCCTCTCTTGGGGATTCGTAGTTTTGCTGAGCCCAAAATGGATAAGCAAAAGTGACCTTTGGATAAAAGACAATGCTCGAAATGAAAAGCAGAGTACAGATAAATAAACTTGTTTTTTTCATGATTTGATTTTTTAGACCTTTCATTTTTTTATGCCCACCATGGATTTTCATTAGTTCTAAAGTCGGTTTCTGACCATTGTTTGACGAGTACAGCATCATCTTCAATATCCACATGCGCAAGAGCTAAAGATAAAGGAGCAGGCCCTCTTACTACCTTCCCATTTGTATCGTACTGACTACCATGGCAAGGGCATATAAATTTATTAGCACCACTATCCCATGGGACAACGCAACCTAAATGAGTACAAATTGCATTTAACCCAAATTCCCCTATTTCACCACCCTCATTAACTATTAAATAAGTTGGATCTCCCTTGAGACCCTGCACTAGACTTCTGTCTCCTGCTTGATGGGTTGCTAACCAGCCTGTCTTTGTTATCGGATTTCCTAATTCATCTTTAGCAGAAGTTCCACCACCACCACCACCTGCTCTTAGAGGCATGAAATAATTTGCTACGGGATAAAGGGCTCCTAATGCTACACCAGTTGCAGTACCAAATGTAAGAAGATTCATAAATTGCCTTCGACCCATTGATGGGACATCATTGGAACTTAATTGAGTCATTCGCTACTTGGTTCTGTTATTTATTAGTTATTATGGAGCAAATTGTTCAATTTCTGTTGTAAATAGATAGGACTTTTAATAATTTAAAGTAAAAGTTTAGGAAGTCTTAATTAATTGATTTATATGAACCCATTGCTAGTAGATGAAGTTATCCATTATTTGATTCATCGCTGGGGAAAAAAATATGATTTTAGGCTATTTAGAAGAGGAAAATTTGTTTATTTTCAAATGATGTGGGGATTTCTTGGGCAGGAATCATTTCCTTTAAGTGAAGATGAATATAAAAAATCGATAGCTGATAAAATCGAGATTTTAAATAGATGTGGTTATTCAGAAGAAGTAAGAGAATGGCTAAAGAAAGTCAATGCTAAGCCAAGGTTAGGTAGAGCTGTCAGCTTGCAATTAAATCTTAATGAGAAGATGAAAGAGTTTTTGACTTAAGATTTTCTGATAAGTAAGTTAATCCAGTACCCACAAAAAATAAAAACACAATCGATATAGAAAGCAATGACATTGTCAATGGGTCTGTTGAAGGGGTAATCACTGCAGATAAGATTGCGGAAGAGATTACAACTATCTTCCAATTCGAAATCATTTTTTCTGTTGTGATTATTCCAAGAGAACCAAGAATAAATTGTAATACTGGCAATTGAAAAGCTATTGCGGTGCTAGACATTAATAAGAGAACAAAATCAAAATATCTTTCTATAGACCAAGTTGGTTCAACAATATCAGCACCGAAAGTAATAAAGAAATTTATTGCTGCAGGGACTAATATCCACCATGAAAAAATTAATCCTAAAAAAAATAGAAGACCTGAACCAAAAACTGCAGGCAAAATTAGGCTTTTTTCTTGTTTTGTTAAACCAGGAGAAATGAATAATATTATTTGATAAAAAATATAAGGCATAGAAACTATCAATCCGCTGTAACCTGCAACTTTAATAGCGACAAATAAAAACTCTCCTGGAGCAAGTTGTAGTAAATGAATATCGCCAGCTGGAATTTCTAAAAAAGATATTAATGGCTTTATGATGAGAAAACTAAAGAATATTGAAATTAGTATTGAGTAAATTGAGTTTAGTATCCTTTTGCGAAGCTCCTCTAAATGATCACTAAAAGTCATCGAATCTGATAATTTTTTTTCACTTTGACCTGTACCTCTCATTATTATTTGATAAAAATTGTGTAAGAAAAAGGTTTAAAACTACTAATGTCAAAGTCCAATTTATTTTTCGATAAACTTAATTATTTGCTTAATTTAGGATTTGTTGGATCTGGTAATAAGAAAGGAGGGGCATCATTCAAAGATGATTCACCATAAGTTTCATATTCTCTATATCCACCCATTTTCCCATTAGTTTTCATTAAAGCGCTTACGAAGGCAAGTAGTAAGAAAACAGTAGGAGCTCCAATTATTAATGCAGCACCAAATAGATATCCAACAATAAATTCCGGAAAACTATGATTTCCTAAAAATTCATGAGTGCCTAAAAGAAAATCAAACATTTAGATTTAAAATTTTTTTTATTATAAACTAAATTACTGTTTTAAGATTTTTTTTAATGTAATCTTCTCCTCTTGTAGGATTTCCCCAAATAATTTCTCCATTTTTAAAGGAAACGCAACCCGGTCCTCCGTTCTTGATTTTTTGCAAATCTTTAATCTTTACTAAATTAATTGGAACTTTAATGTTTCTTTTTGCCTTACTAAATAAAGCAGCTAAATCTGCAGCTATTTGAAGATCTTGTTCAGATGCTACTTGAGATGAAGACTTCAAAACTACATGACTGCCTGGTGATTCCTGTGCATGAAACCATAAATCGCCTTTTTTTGAGAACTTAAAGCTTATTAAATCATTTTGCCTCATATTTCGTCCTACCTGAAGCTTTAATCCTGTGGGAGTGTCAACTTGAATTGGTGAAGACTCTATCTCATATGTACTTTTCTGAGCTTCTCTTTGCTTCTTGATATTGATATTAAACTCGTTACAAATTTCTTCCATAATTTCTTCAAGTAGTTTGATTCTCATAGAAAGTTTTTCATGATTTAAAGAATTTAAATTTTCTAGAAGCGTAGTGAATTCGTCTAATCTCTCTATATTTGTTTTGTAAATACTTAATCTTTCTTTTATTAATTCTCTAGATCTCTTAAGTTTTTTTGATTTTTTATATAGTTTTTGTCCCTTTATAATGTCTTGTTTTTTAATTTCATGTGAAGAGAATATATTATCAGCTTTTGCTTTATATATCTCGTAGTTTTCTGATGTTGTCAGAAGATTATATTGAATATTTAAATTCTTTTTCTCAGTATTGGTCTGTTTAAAAATTATCCCTTCAATTTTCTTTTTCAATAATTCAAGTTTTTTTTGTTTCAGATTATAATCATAATAATTCTCTAAGCTTGAGCATAAATCTATTTTATTTTTGCAATTAATTTCCTTATCAAAAAACCAAACGCAATAAAAATCTTTGTTGAATGTAGAAAAATTAAAGTTATTGTTTTTAAACCTGTTTATCCAAATCTTCCAATTTTTAAATATCTCCTTTAAGTCTGAGTTGCTAATGAAATCAATATTTTTTTCCATTATTTCTGAATCAACAGTTGCGCTAACAAATTCTAATTGTTTTGTGAGGATAGGGCTTACTCCTTGATAGGTATTTATTAAACAGTATTTCAAAGACTCAGGTACTATTGAAATTGAGTCTTTCCATGATTGAAAAGACTCATCTTCTCTAGGTTGTTTTTTGAGATTGACTGGAGGGCCAGAATAAATTGAGCCTGTTGAAATTTTTCTAAAACTAGATTGACTTGATTTAATTTGTTTACCAACGGCAATTATTTTATGTTTATTATCCAGATAAAAAATATTACTATGTTTTCCCATTAATTCAAAAATTAAATACTTATTAATTCCATCTCCAGGTTTTTTCGCAAAACTAAATTTTATAACTCTCTCGAAATCATCTTGATCAATCGAAATTAAAGCCATATACTTTAATCCGTATCTTATTTGTTTAGAAAGTGTGCTTTCTCTTCCAATCTTTTCTGGCTTATTTATCTTTAGTATTCTTGGAGAGTCTCCATTCCATGAAACTTCTAACCATGTTTGAGAATCAACTCCTCTGAAACATAATTGAATTGTATTAGGCTCTGGTTGTTGGGCAGTCTCAAACTTTGTAGGTAAGATTTCCTTTGTCAAATAATGCAAGACAGATCTAATAGATGTAATATCCATTATCTGTGGAACACCTTTTTGCATTATTCCTTTTTAATTCACAAGATGTTTATTTTACTGTAAAAATTTTAATATGAAAAATCAAAATAAACTTATTATTCTTACTGGACCCAGCGGGGTAGGTAAAGGTACAGTTGTTAAAGAAATATTATGCAAAGAAAAAAATTTTTGGCTTTCAATATCGGCAACTACTAGAGAACCTAGAGAAGGAGAGAAGGACGGAGAAAATTATTATTTCTTAAACCAAGAAAAGTTTAAAGAAATGATTGAACAAAACCTTTTCCTTGAGTGGGCCCAATTTGCTGGAAACTACTATGGAACGCCTTTGTCTTCTGTTAATGAGAAAATAAAAAAAGGATTTACCGTATTACTTGAAATTGAAGTAGAGGGTGCAAGACAAATAAAAAATAAGTTTCCTAATTCACAGTCAATATTTTTACTTCCTCCTGATAAAGAAGAGTTAGAGAGAAGAATAAGAAATAGAGGTACAGAAAAAGAAGAGGCAATTAAAAAAAGACTCTTAAGGGCTAATTATGAAATTTCAGTATCAAATGAATTTGATTTTGCATTAACAAATCACAATGTTGATGAAACAGCAAAAAAAATAATCAAGTTAATAAAAACTTGATTATTTTCTATTTGTCAACTCATTGGATGGAATAATAAGTCTGGGAAAAACCTATTAAATTCAATAATTATTCCAGCTGTAAGGCTTAACCAAATTGCTGCCACTACTGGAGCAGATCTGACAAATTTTGTGTTTAGAATTTTGAACATTTGTTTTATGAAAGTTTTTAAAGATGTTTAGCGAGGACCATTAAGTGTAATATTGTTATCTTTCTCTCTTAAATCTCCATTTCTACCTTGTTTATTAGCAAGAAGAGGCCATTGGGCTCCTTTTACAAGACATTTTCTGGCTAAGTCTAGGTCAATAATGATCTCAAGATCTGCTGGACTCTTAGTCTTTTTTGATTCAATGAGATACTCTCTTCCTGACCAACCTATAATTCCCGCAATGTAAATGAACAATACTCCAGGAATAAGTAAATCTCCTTCATGACCTCTATTTAGAAGGGCCCCCCATGGCTCAAGAGGAGGTCCAATTATTAAATGAGGAAGACCATCATCTCCGCATGATGCTTTTCCATATCTTTCAAATCTTGCTATGTCTTTTTGAGTAGTTGCAGAATTTGCCCTCTCAATGAATTTAGGATTTTCAGAGCATTTTGTGAGGGCTGAAGCGGTATATTCTGTGCTTGCTCTATCTGCGTTTAAGGCAGGCCCATTTGCAGCTAGAGCAATTGGAGTAATTCCGAGGAACAGAAAAACTGAGGTTATGATTGAAAAAAAGAATTTCATAAGTTGCAATCTTTAATTCCTTATAATGTGTTAAGTAAGAAATTAATATTAAAATAGAACAAGTTGAATCAAAAATGCATAAAGTTTTAGCTATTGAAACAAGTTGTGATGAGACATCTGTCTCAATAGTTTCTAATATTGGCGATACTTTCAGAATACATTCAAATATAGTTGCCTCTCAAATTGAAGATCATTCAAAATGGGGAGGAGTTGTTCCTGAACTTGCAGCTAGAAAGCATTTAGAATTATTACCTTTTGTTTTAGATAAATCTCTAGAAGAAGCAAAAATTAAAATTGAGGAAGTTGATTATATTGCGTCAACTGTAGCTCCTGGATTAGTTGGTTGTTTACGAGTTGGCTCTATAACTGCAAGATCACTTTGCCTGTTACATTCAAAACCATTTTTGGGAATTCATCATTTGGAGGGGCATTTATCTTCAATTCTATTTTCAGAAAACTATCCAAAGAAATCTTTTCTTACATTACTTGTGAGCGGCGGGCATACTGAATTGATAAAGGTAGATGATAGAAGGGGGATGCAAAGACTTGGGAAAAGTTTTGATGATGCTGCTGGAGAAGCCTTTGATAAAGTTGGCAGACTATTAGGTCTTAGTTATCCAGGAGGACCGGCAATTGAAAAGATTGCTAAAAATGGGGACCCAATGAAATTTAATTTACCAAAATGTAAGATCTCTGATAAAAAAGGTGGATTTCTTAAATATGATTTCTCTTTTAGTGGTTTAAAAACTGCCGTATTAAGATTAGTTGAGAGAATAAATTTGGCTGGGAAGACCGTTCCAATTCCAGATATTGCTGCAAGTTTTGAGAGAGTAGTGGCAGAGGTCTTGGTAGAGAGAACAATAAAATGCGCGGAAGATCATAGCTTGGATAATGTAGTTGTGGTTGGGGGAGTGGCTGCTAACAATACATTAAGAAAAATGATGATTAGTGAAGCTAGTAAAAAATCCATTAAAGTTCATTTAGCGCCTCTTGATCTTTGTACAGATAATGCGGCAATGATTGGAGCGGCAGCGTTGTTCAGAATCAAATTTAAGGATCATTTAAGTTCTCTTAAATTAGGTGTCGCGGGAAGACTATCAATTGAACAAGCAAATACCCTTTATGAAGAAAACCCTCCTTTCTAATTTCAATGAACAAACAAACTAAAATCGAGATTAAAGAGACAAAAAACTTCGTTGATAAAAAGGAATTGAATTTGTGGAAAAGAGGTTTTACCCCTCAAGCTGAAATATGGAATGGAAGGATGGCAACTGTTGGTATAGGAATTATTTTTATAATTATTGCTTTAATAAGCCAGTTTTCTAAGTAGAAATAAAATTAATTTTCTTAAAAGTATATTTGTAAGAATTTTTTAAAATACTATTGTTCAGTCGATGAATTAAATTAAAAACTATTGTTTTTATTGGACTAGAGATAAGATTATTGATTTAATCAAAATAATGAATGTTTTTATTATTTATAATTTTATATGACGCCTGAAAGGCTTGGATTACTTTGGGGGATAACTGTATTTGCAGGAGCTTGCGCTCGATTATTTTCTTCTTTTACAGGATTCCCAAGTGTTGTTATTTTATTGCTTTCCGGATTATTAATTGGAAGATCAGGATTGGGACTTGTTGAGCCTTTAGATCTCGGGCAGGGGCTTGAAACTATTGTGGGGCTTTTGGTCTGTTTGGTTCTTTTTGAAGGGGGATTAAATTTAAAACTGCCTGAGGGGAATATAAGAAATACTGTTTTAAAAATTTCATTGGTAAGACTTTTTATTTCTTTATCAGCTGGAATTTTCATTGCTCATTGGCTGGCTGGCCTCTCATGGCAAGTCGCAGGAATATATAGTGCCATAGTTCTAGCTACTGGACCAACAGTTGTCTCTCCATTAGTGGAACAAATAAAATTAGCTTCCCCACTCTCGGAAGTTTTAAAAGCTGAGGGCTTGCTGCTTGAACCAATTGGTGCAGTACTAGCATTACTGCTTTTAGAATTGACTTTAGGGGACCTTCGTGGGATTAACGATGTATTTATAGCATTAATGCAAAGATTAGGGGGAGGAGTTTTAATCGGATTAAGTGCAGGATGGTTACTATCAGAAATTTTAAAAAAAATAAAAAATGAAGCCTCATTTGGTATAGAGCTTCAAGTTACTCTTGGATTTATTTTCCTTGTGTATGGAATTTGCGAATATTTTTTACCAGAATCAGGCTTGCCGGCTTCAGTAGCGGCAGGTTTTATTGTAGGCAAAAGAGAAGTTATAGATAAGGAGAGATTGGATAATCTAATAGGTGAATTAGCTCAATTAGCAATAACAGTTCTTTTCCCTCTTCTGGCCGCTGACGTTTCTTGGGGTGAATTAAGTCCGCTAGGCTGGGGAGGGGTTGTTTGCGTTTTTATGTTGATGTTAATTGTTCGCCCTATCTCTATCTGGTTAGCAACAATAGGTAGAGACTTGAACTTAAAAGAAAAAATATTTTTAGCCTGGTTAGCCCCAAGAGGTATTGTTACTGCGGCTGTAGCTTCTCTTTTTTCTATCAGATTAGAGCAGGCGGGTATCCTTGGAGCTGGCCGTCTACAAGGTTTAGTTTTTCTTACTATTTTGATGACAGTAGGAATACAAGGACTTTCAGCTAAACCTTTGGTAAATAGACTTAAATTAGGCCAAAAAAATAATTTTGATTGATTAAAGACATCTTTTAATTCGAGTAATATCAGTTTTACTCTCTGCGAAAAGCTCCCAACTTTGAATTAAATCTGGCCCACTGAGAGATCCAAAAAAGGCTACTCTTAATGATTTCATTAATATCCCTTTTTTAATATTATGATTTTTTGAGATTTCGTTTATTATTTCTTTAGCTTTTTCTTTATTTAGTTTTATAGTGTTTTGCTCAATTAAATAATTTAAGATTAGTTTTAAAGATAATTTGCTTTCCCGGTTTTCCAGAAAATCTTGACCTTCTTTTTGAATTGTAGGTATTAAGAAAAATGGTTTTGATTGATCAATTGAATCTTTTAAAAGAGTCATAGAGTCTCTAATCAAAATTGCTAATTTGTTAGCCCATTCTTGAGATGGCGGCTCCCAACCATTTTCATCCCAGTATTTTCGCATGATCTCAATTAACTTTATTGATTCCATATTTTTTATATATTGAGAATTAATCCAGTTGAGTTTTTCCCAACTAAATTTGGCTCCAGCTTTATTTATTTCTGATAAGTCAAAAATTTCAGATATCTCTTGAAGTGAAAGTATTTCTCTGTCAGCAGATTTTGGAGACCAACCTAAAAATGCCATATAGTTCGATAGGGCCTCAGGTAAATATCCCATTTCTCTAAATTCGTCGATTGAAGTAACGCAATCTCTCTTAGATAATTTTTTGCCTTCGCTATTTAGTATTAAGGGTGTATGCGAAAAAGTTGGCAAATAAAAATTTAATGCTTTATAAATCAATATTTGTTTGGCAGTGTTCGAGATATGGTCTTCACCCCTTACAACGTGAGTAATATTCATGAAATTATCATCAACTACAACTGCAAGATTATACAAAGGATCACCAATCTCATATCCCTTAGCCCTTCTTGATAAAACTAAATCACCCCCCAAATCCTTACCTTGCCATTTGATTTCGCCTCTTATCTGATCTACCCATTTAATTTCAATTTTTTCATCAATCTTAAATCTTATTACTGAAGTCCGCCCTTGGGATATGAATGTTTCTATTTCTTCTTTTGAAAGACTTCTGTGTCTATTATCATGCTTTGGAGGCAATCCTTTCTGTTTTTGTTCTTCTCTTAATTCAGATATTTCATCTTCTGATGTAAAGCACCTATATGCAGCTCCACATTCCAATAGTTTTTTGATATAACTTTTGTGAATCGAAATTCGGTCACTTTGCTTTATAGGTTCTTCATCCCATTTAAGTCCAAGCCATTTCAAACCCTCTAATATATTTTTTGTAAATTCAGATTTAGATCGAAGAAGATCTGTATCTTCTATTCTGATTAGAAATTTCCCACCTATTTTTTGTGCATACAACCAATTGAATAGTGCTGTTCGCGCTGTCCCAATATGAAATAGGCCCGTTGGACTTGGGGCTAGTCTTAAACGTTTTTCCAAATTTCTTTTAGAAAAAACGGGACCGACGGGATTCGAACCCGCAACTTCCGCCGTGACAGGGCGGTGCTCTAACCAGTTGAACTACGGTCCCAGAGTTTTGTTCTAAATTTTTTTAGAACTTCATTCTTAAAATTATCAGATCATAATACTTAATTTATGGGGTTGTAATAAAAAAAATTTATTAATTTGAGGATTTACAGAAATAATTAGTTTTTTAACTGCCTTAGTGTAAACAACTATTTATTTTTGAGGTCTAAAACCAGCAGGTTCTATCAACCTGACTTGATTGCCTCTAGCAGTAAATTCTCTGCCTTGGTCACTTTGTACGACAACTCTTCCACCAGACTTGACTCTGATAACTCTTGCACGAACCCACCCTAAAGCCGCTGATTCGAGGACTTTAACTACGTCCCCAGGTTGAAGATCTAACTCCATCTTATGAAAAAAATGATTTACATAATGTTGATCAAACGCGTCGTGGAGGACTTGAACCCCCGACATCAGGTTTTGGAGACCTGCGTTCTACCAACTGAACTAACGACGCATTTAAATAATTATAAGCGTCTTTGTGACCAATAAGTTGATTAATTTACAACTTTATCGATCGAAGCGTTGTTTTACGCGAGTAGCTTTTCCTACTCTATCTCTCAGATAGAATAACTTAGCTCTTCTTACTTTACCTCTACGTTCAACTTTTAGAGAGGCAACCTGTGGACTATGTAGCATAAATACTCTTTCAACACCTATACCCTGAAAAATTCTTCTAACTGTAATAGTCTGGTTAATTCCTCCATGTCTTTTTGCTATGACAACGCCTTCATAAGGTTGGACTCTTTCTTTATTACCTTCTGTAATTTTCACTCCAACTTTAACAGTGTCCCCAACATATATTTCAGGCAATTCTTTTTTTAATTGTTCGTTCTCAAATTCCTTAATAAGATTTGATGCGCTTAAGGTTTGCGTGGTATCAGAAACCGTATTTTTTTCTTTTTGTTCAACTGCTTCATCAATTGATGCGTCAGCTTTAATA
Organism: Prochlorococcus sp. AH-736-N03; assembly: GCA_028140765.1. Lineage (GTDB taxonomy): Bacteria > Cyanobacteriota > Cyanobacteriia > PCC-6307 > Cyanobiaceae > Prochlorococcus_A. The sequence continues at coordinate 33,461 of JAOIOX010000011.1, forward strand.
CCGGTTGCTAAATCCTTCTCTTGTTTCTCTTTAGCCATTTTGGTCATTATTATCCTACAAGTTCTATATCTTAACCTTTTGACTCGCCTTTAGTAACCTTTTTGGTAAATGAAATTGTTTTTGAAAACATTTGGAATCCTGTGACGAGCATCCATAAAACTCCAAGGGAGTTAAATATTACGTATATAAGTTCTCCATTATCTCCAAGCCATTCGCCCT
>JAOIOX010000012.1 GCA_028140765.1 Prochlorococcus sp. AH-736-N03
TGCAAAAAAATATCAAGGTAAAGGACTTGAACTTCTTGATTTAGTACAAGAAGGTTCTCTTGGGCTGGAGAGGGCTGTTGAAAAATTTGATCCGACAAGGGGCTATAAGTTTTCTACATATGCTTTTTGGTGGATTAGACAGAGTATGACAAGAGCAATTGCTTGTCAATCAAGAACAATTCGTTTACCTGTTCACTTAAGTGAAAGGTTAGCTTCAATTAGAAAAGTTAGTAGAGATTTGGCTCATAAACTTGGTGCTATGCCCAGCAGGATTGAAATTGCAGAGGCGATGGAAATTGATGTAGAAGAATTGGATTCAGTTTTGAGACAAGCTTTATCGACAAGTAGTTTAGATGCTCCAGTAAATGGCGATGACGGCAGAAGCTTTTTAGGTGATTTAATTGCTGATAGTAGTAATGAAGAACCTTTAGATCAAGTTGAACAAAAAATGCATCAAGAGCAACTTGGTAAGTGGTTAAGTCATTTGAGCGAGCAAGAACAACATGTTCTAAAATTAAGATTTGGGCTTGATGCAAATGAAAGACACACACTTGCTGAAATTGGAAGATTATTAGAAGTTTCCAGAGAAAGAGTAAGACAAGTTGAACTTAAGGCACTAAGAAAATTAAGGAATTTAACTAGAAAATTACCTAGCGGTATTTAATCTTCTGCCCAAATATATTTGGTTAATTCTTCTGAAGGGGGTTCAGGAGCTTCAATAGCATTTTTAACTGACTCCGATATCTCTGCATCAATTTTCTTTTCAATAACTTTTAATTCTTCTTCCGTTGCGAATTTACCGTCAATAATTTCTTTGGCTAATTTCTTAATGGGATCTCTTTTTCCCCAAAACTCCTTCTCTTTTTCAGACCTTAATTCATCTGGATCTGCTAGAGAATGGCCTCTATATCTATAAGTTAAACATTCTAAGAGTGTGGGCCCTTCTCCTGTTCTAGCACGCTCAATTGCTCTTTGTGCTGCTCCTCTCACTGCTAACACATCCATTCCATCAACTTCCTCGCCGTGCATACCAAAAGCAGACGCTTTTCTCCAGATTTCTGGGTTACTAGTAGCTCTATCGTGAGCCATACCAATAGCCCATTTATTATTTTCAACAACAAAAATTATGGGTAATTTCCATAACTGAGCCATATTTAAACATTCAAAAAACTGTCCATTATTGCAAGTTCCATCCCCAAAGAATGCTGCAGTTACCGCATCACTATTACTATTACCAGCAACTTCCTTTTTATATTTACTTGAAAAGGCTGCCCCTAAGGCAACTGGAATTCCCTCTCCAATAAATGCATATCCTCCCAGTAAGTGATGCTCTCTTGAAAATAAGTGCATCGATCCACCTCGGCCTTTACTACATCCAGTAGCTTTACCAAAAAGTTCACTCATCACTTCAAATGAGGGAACCCCCGCACTTAGTGCATGAACATGATCGCGATATGTACTACAAAACCAATCATGTTTCTTTTTCATGGCGCCAATTACTCCCGTGCTTATAGCCTCTTGACCGTTATATAAATGAACGAAACCAAACATTTTCCCCCTGTAATACATTTCTGCACACTTATCTTCAAACCTACGACCAAGCGTCATGTCTTCATAAAGAAATAATCCGGTTTCTCGATCTAATTCGGCTTTTTTTATGTCTTGAAGATTTGAGATTCTCTCTACATGTGTTTCCAAGAAAAATACCTTAACGAAGTTTTGATTTGTTAACATTCTAAGCTGTGAAGGGCGATTTTCATGATTTTCTTTAATAACTCTGTAAGACCTTGTGAAAAATTTTTTTAACTTGATAAAATTTGTCTAAGAATTTTCAATAGGATATTTGCTTGGAACTTCCTTTAGACCATTTTCGTTTAATTGGCGTAAGCCCCTCTGCAACTTCTGAGGAAATATTAAGGGCGTTTCAATTGCGTTTAGATAAAACACCCGATGAAGGTTTTACTTATGAAGTTTTAACCCAAAGATCTGAGTTGCTTCGCCTCACTGCCGATTTACTTACAGATCCAGAAAGCAGAAGAGATTACGAAAATTTGTTATTAAATGGAAATTCTGGATTAGATTTTTCCTCAAATAGAGAAGTAGCAGGATTAATACTACTTTGGGAATCGGGTTCAGCAAAAGAAGCTTTTAAAATCACGAGAAAAGCATTGCAGCCCCCACAAACTCCAGCTTTAGGAAGCAGTAGAGAAGCTGATTTAACATTATTGGCTGCTTTAACAGCTAGAGATTCTGCAATTCAAGAACAACAGCTAAGATCCTATTCCAACGCCGCAGATTTTTTACATGAAGGTATACAACTTCTACAAAGAATGGGAAAGCTTGAAAACAGAAGAAAAGAACTCGAAGAGGACTTGCTTGCTTTGCTTCCTTTCAGAATCCTAGATTTACTTAGTAGGGATCTTAATGATCAAGAGTCTCATAAAAAAGGTTTAAGTATGTTGGAAAATTTAATAATTAAAAGAGGTGGTTTAGAAGGTGATAATAAATCTGTATATAAAGATTATTTAAATCAGCAAGAGTTTGAAGCTTTTTTTCAACAAATTAAGCCATTCTTAACAGTGCAAGAACAGATTGATTTGTTTCTTGAATTACAAAAAAGAGGATCATTAGAAGCAGGATTCTTAGCTTTCCTATCCTTAACAGCTATTGGGTTCTCTAGAAGAAAGCCGGAAAAATTATTTGAAGCGAGGAGAATTTTAAAGAAACTAAATTTATCCGGTCTTGATTCAATGCCTTTAATTGGTTGCTTAGATTTGCTTTTAGCTGATATTGACCAGGCCTCTGCAAGGTTTTCAAGTAGTTCTGATGAAAATTTACGAGATTGGCTTAATAATTATCCTGGAAATAAGTTAGAAGCGATATGTAATTTCTGTAAAAATTGGCTAGAGAATGATGTTTTAGTTGGGTATAGAGACATTGACTCAAAAGAGGTTGATTTAGATTCTTGGTTTGAAGATAGGGAAATTCAAGAATTTATTGAAAAATTAGAAAAGAAATCAAATAGAATTGCCATCAGGTCAAATCTTCAGAACCAACAGAATGAGAAGGAATCCTCTACAAAAACGACTGAAGATTTTGATAATTTGTTGGACAATATTGATGAAAGGAAATTACCTTGGCCTGGGGGTATAAAACAAGATTATGAAAAGGTTGAGATTAAGGAAAACGAATTCAATGAAGAATACTTTAAGAAAAAACCAATAGAGTTTTATAATTTTTTAATTGAAAAAATTGCAGAATTAAAGTTTAGTTTTGGGGAATTTTTGAAGGATAAAGAGATTATTAATAGGTCACCTTATTTAGTTTATATTTATGCGTTTTTGATCTTATTTGCATTTGGGATTGGTATTGGATTTTTAAGAAATAATTTAAAAAAATCAATTCAGGAGGAAGCTATTGTTGAAAAAACTTTAGTTGCCAAAGATAAAAATCAAAAGATTAGTGAGAAAGATATTATTCAAGAAATAAAAAATAATCCTTCAAGCAAATTGAATTCTATTCCTGAGAAATCTACTTCAATTATTTCCTATGAAATCAAAGAACTTAATTCCCCTTCACCTTCTTTGGAAGATATTAGGAATTTAATTAATGGGTGGCTTCTAAGTAAAAGTAATTACTTGGCGGGAAAGAGTGAAATTAATCTTTCAAAGATTGTTAGTAAAGGTTTGATTGATCGAACAATCGAAGAAAGACAGAACGATATCAAGAAGGGAATTTATAAAGAAATTAATTCCCAAATACGTAAGATTGATTTGGAATCTCAAACTTCATCTAGGATGGTTGTTTTAGTTGAATTAAATTATCTTGAGAGAATAGTAAAAAATTCTGGGGAATTTGTTAATGAAACATCATTGACTCCTCTCAAAGTAAGATATATTTTCGGTTTTTCAAATAAATCATGGAAATTGGTTGATTTCGTGAGCAGCTTGTAATTACAAACTTCAAGATCATCTATAATAATTAAAATTACTTTTTAATAATGTTTGATGAACTCTCGTCACGCTTTGAAGACGCAGTAAAGGGTTTAAGAGGCGAAGCAAAAATTAGTGAAAATAATATTAACGATGCCTTGAAGGAGGTAAAAAGAGCACTCCTTGATGCAGATGTTAGTTTATCTGTAGTAAAAGAGTTTATAACAGACGTTAAAGATAAAGCTATCGGAGAAGATGTAGTTAGGGGTGTAAACCCTGGTCAAAAATTTATTGAAGTTGTAAATAAAGAATTGATTAAAATTATGGGGAATGAAAATTCTCCATTAAATGAGAATGAAAATAGTCCTACAGTCATTTTGATGGCTGGACTTCAGGGAGCGGGTAAAACAACTGCATCAGGAAAATTAGGACTTTATTTAAAGGAAAAAGATAAAAAAGTTCTTTTGGTTGCTGCAGATATTTATCGACCAGCTGCTGTAGAGCAGCTCAAAACATTGGGTAGTCAATATGAATTGGAAGTTTTTTCAGCTAAAGAAAAAAATAGCAAACCAGAAGAAATAGCAAAGGAAGCATTGAATTTTGCTAGTGAAAATGATTTTAATTCGATAATTATTGATACCGCAGGAAGACTGCAAATTGACGATTCCATGATGAGTGAAATGGTTCGAATAAAAGAAGTTTCTAATCCTGATGAGGTTTTGCTTGTTGTTGATTCAATGATTGGGCAAGAAGCTGCAGACTTAACAAAGTCATTCCATGAAAAAGTAGGAATCACAGGGGCGATTTTAACTAAGTTGGATGGTGACTCAAGAGGCGGAGCTGCTTTATCAATAAGAAAAATAAGTGGTAAACCAATCAAATTTATAGGTGTAGGTGAAAAAATAGAGGCGCTTCAACCATTTCATCCAGAGAGAATGGCTAGCAGAATTTTAGGCATGGGTGATGTATTGACACTTGTTGAAAAAGCACAAAAAGAAGTTGAACTTGCTGATGCAGAAGCGATGCAAAAGAAACTTCAAGAAGCGACTTTTGACTTTAATGATTTTGTAAAGCAAATGAGATTAATTAAAAGAATGGGTTCACTTGGTGGATTGATTAAATTGATACCTGGAATGAATAAAATAGATGATGGGATGATAAAAGATGGAGAAGATCAACTTAAGAAAATAGAATCTATGATCTCGTCAATGACTCTTGAGGAGAAACAAAAACCCGAAGTTCTTGCAGCTCAACCCTCTAGAAGACAAAGGATTGCTGTGGGTAGTGGCTATGAAGCAAAAGATGTAGATAAAGTATTAGCTGATTTTCAAAGAATGAGAGGTTTTATGAAACAAATGTCTAATGGAGGTATGCCAGGAATGGGAGGTATGCCAGGAATGGGAGGTATGCCAGGAATGGGAGGTATGCCAGGAATGGGAGGTATGGGTGGTAATAAGCCAGTGAAAAAACAGAAAAATAATAAAAAGAAAAAAGGTTTTGCCGATTTATAGTTTCTATATTTTTACCTTTAAATGATATTATTATTAAAAATGCATTGATTTAAGATGATTAAATTGCGCCTTAAGCGCTTTGGAAAGAAAAAAGAGGCAAGTTTCAGAATTGTTGCATGCAATAGTACTTCCAGAAGAGATGGTAGACCTTTACAAGAACTAGGTTTTTATAATCCAAGAACTAAGGAAACCAGGCTTGACACAGAAGCTTTAAGAACAAGACTAACTCAAGGCGCTCAGCCAACTAATGTTGTGAGAACTTTATTAGAAAAGGGAGGGTTATTAGAAAAAATAGAAAGACCCTCTATCGCAATTGGTAAAGCAAAATTAGAGAAGGAAAAATTAGCTAAGGCTAAAACTAAAGACGAAGAAAATGATAGTAGTAAAGCTGAAACCGAAAGTAATGAAGCTGAAAGCTAGTGCTTTGATTAATTTTCATTCCATTTCAATAACTAGATGAAGGAAGTTTCCAAAACTGGTCACTTCAAAATTGATTTGCCTAGCTCTGATGCTGCTACAGCATTATCTGGCCCAGGTAATTCCTTTTTAAAAAAGTTCGAGTCTTTAACAGGAGTTTCTTTAACCATAAGAGGCTTACAACTTGAGATGAATGGTGTTATGTCTAAAATTGAAAGAGCCTCAGCATTAGTAGAACTAACAAGACCAATTTGGGAACAGGGGTTAGAAGTTCCAGAGGTAGATCTTAAAGCGGCTTTAAGTTCTTTAAATATGGGCGAGTCATCGTCACATGCTGAACTTGGGAAAAAGGTTCTTGCGCGTTCTAAAGAAGGAAGATACTTAAGGCCAAGAACCATAAGGCAAAAAGAATATGTTGAGTCAATTGAAAACTTTGATCTTACCTTTGCGATTGGTCCAGCTGGTACTGGAAAGACATTCTTGGCAACTGTTTGCGCAGCAAGATTATTGAATGAGAAAAAAATAGAAAAAATTGTTTTAACTAGACCAGCCGTTGAAGCTGGGGAAAGTTTGGGATTCCTTCCTGGAGATTTACAACAAAAAGTAGACCCATACTTAAGACCCTTATTCGATTCCTTACATAGTATTTTTGGATTTGACAGAACAAATTCGTTAGTAGATAAAGGAATTATTGAAGTTGCCCCTTTAGCATTTATGAGAGGAAGAACCTTAGATAATTCTTTAATTATCTTGGATGAAGCACAAAATACTACTTGCTCTCAAATGAGAATGTTTCTAACAAGATTGGGTGAGAGGTCAAAAATGGTTGTCAACGGTGATATTACTCAAATTGATTTAAAAAAAGATCAGGAAAGTGGCCTAGTAGAAGCATCAAGAATTTTCGGGGAAACTGAAGGGATCAAATTTTGTTATTTGACTGTTGAAGATGTTGTTCGTCATCCTTTAGTTCAGAAAATTATTGAGGCTTATCAATAAATTTATAACTCTGGAGATCCGTACCCTTAAATTTTAAAAATCAAGTAGAATAAACTCATATTTAATAAAAAAAATGCCAGCAAGTAGTAATTTCAATCAAGCTATTCGAGAAGCACAAAGTAGTCAAATTGTTGGACCTAATGTTGTTCAAAAAGCTTTACCTTATGTAGGTGGAGGTATGGTTCTAACTTCTTTGGGCGTCTTAGCAGGCGTATCACTCATAGCAACAAATCCTGGTCTTTTCCAGCCTCTTTCAATAGTTGCATTGATTGCAGAATTGATTTTGTTCTTTATAGCCACAAGCGCTGCAAATAATGCAAATAATGCTAAAGCCCTGCCCTTATTGACAGGATTTAGTTTGTTAACTGGATTTACCTTAAGTGGAATAGTTGCTTTAGCAATAGGAACAATTGGTATTGGTTCGGTTGGAACAGCTGCCTTAGCTACTGGTATAACTTTCATTATTGCCTCTTACACTGGCCAAAGAATGAGTGATAGTGTGGGTCAAGCACTAAGTGGAGTAGTTGGTCTTGGATTGATAGGACTTCTTATAGCAATGTTTGTCCAATTAATTGGAGGATTCTTTGCTCCAGGAGTTTTTGGAGGTTCAGGACTCGAATTGATAATTGCAGGATTTGGAACTGTCTTATTTGTTGCAATGTCTTTCGTTGATTTCTATACAATGCCAAGAAGATATAACGATGATCAATATCTTGCAGGAGCTTTAGGTATGTATCTAACTTATATAAATCTTTTTGTTTTTATTTTGAGATTGATGATTGCACTACAAGGCGGTGGAAGAAGAGATTAAATACATTAAGTAAATAACTAAACCAAAGCGTAGATTTGTTTCTACGCTTTTTTATTGGGAGATATCAAGAATTTGTTTTTTTATGAATTCCTTTTGCTTTGTGTCATACTTTACTGATTTATCAAAACTATTGCCCATATCATCTAAGTCTATAAGGACTTGATTGACAGACTTTGTAACTGACTTAGTGTCTAGCAGTCTTAAAATAGCCTTACATCTTTCTGAAATGTTTTCTGATGTTATCTCATATTCATGATTATTATCTCTTCGATGAATAATAATTTGAGCGGAACTCATTATTAAATTTTTCACTACTATTTCTGTTACAGCATCACCACCTTCGTTCAGTTTGTAAATTAGTGAAAAAGGAAGTTTATCTAACAATAAACAATCTTTATCTGATAAAGCGTATGCAAAAAATCCTCTAAGTCCATTTCTTGTTTTAGTTAGCTCTGCGATTCTATCTGCTAAAACCTCTTCGCTGAGTAAATCTTCACCCCACTCTTTGCACCATTGTGCGGATATGTTTATTGCTTGCGTGAACGAAGCTTCTTTTAAATTTATGGTTTTTTTTTCCATTTTTGATCAGAATTTTATTATTGATGCATTAAAAGTCTTTGGCCAATTATAGATCTGGGTTTGTAACTTTACTAGGAAGACCAAATGTCGGTAAATCTACTTTAATAAATAAATTGATTGGAGAAAAAATAACAATTACTTCACCAATAGCGCAAACTACTAGAAATAAATTAAAAGGAATACTTACTACAGACAATGGGCAAATAATTTTTGTTGATACGCCAGGTGTTCATAAACCTCATCATCGACTTGGAGAGATATTAGTAAAAAACGCAAAATCTGCAATTAATGGAGTTGATATGGTAATTTTTGTAATTGATTCAAGTGAAGAACCTGGTAGAGGTGATGAATATATTTTGAACTTTCTAATCGCCAATAAAACTGAGTTTATTGTGGCGTTAAATAAGTGGGATTTGGTTAATAAAGAATTTAGGGATTTACGATTAGATCAATATAGAAGATTTTTTGGAATTAAAAGAAATTTTCAAATTGTAAGTGCTTCTCAAGGAGAGGGATGTTCTGAACTAGTCGATATGGCACTTAATTTTCTTCCAGAGGGACCAAAACTTTATGGCGAAGAGATGATTTGCGACCAACCTTTAGATTATTTATTATCTGATTTAGTAAGAGAGCAGGTATTAAAAAATACAAGAGAAGAGGTTCCTCATAGTGTCGCAGTAAAGATAGAAAAGAGGGAGGAAATGAAAAGAAAAAATGGCAAAGTTTTTACAGCTATTTTGGCCACTATTATTGTTGAAAGATCAACTCAAAAAGGTATTCTTATTGGAAAGAAAGGTTCAATGTTAAAAATGATTGGTCAGTCAGCAAGATCAAATATGTCAAAATTAATTGATTGTCCAGTTCACCTAGAGTTGTTTGTGAAAGTTGTTCCAAATTGGAGAAAAAAAGAATCAAGGTTAATTGAGTTTGGTTATGAGGAAGATTTCTAGATGAGTAGTTTTAATTTTGATGTAATTACATTATTCCCTAAAGCTTTTGAATTAATAAATAATTTAGGGGTGATAACAAAAGCTCTAGATAAGAATTTGATCGATGTAAATTTGCATGATTTGAGAGAATATGGAGAAGGGGCTTACAGGCAGGTGGATGATAAGCCATATGGAGGGGGATCAGGCATGGTTCTAAAACCAGGACCAATTTATAAGGCGCATGATGCAATAAAAAAATTTCCGAAAAGTAGAACTTTATTAATGACTCCACAGGGTAAAGTTCTAAAACAGAGTGATCTTAAAAGATGGACTTCATTAGATCAACTAATACTTATATGCGGACAATATGAAGGGTTCGATGAAAGAGTCCGATTTTTGGCAGATGAAGAGATATCTTTAGGAGATTTTGTACTATCTGGAGGAGAAATACCCGCTATATCAATAATTAATGGTTTGACTAGATTATTACCAGGAACTCTTGGTGATCCTGACTCATTAGTTGACGAAAGTCATAATTCATCTTTACTAGAGTATCCTCATTACACTAGACCTCAAGTTTTTAATGATATGAAAGTTCCTGAAATTCTAGTGAGTGGTAATCATAAAGAAATTAAGGCATGGAGAGAAGAACAAATGCTAAAAAGAACATTATTGAGACGCAAAGATATGATTAAAAAAAATAATAATGACTAATTTTTTTCAATTAAATAGTTTATGGAGATGTCAAGAAAAAAGTAAAACCCTCATTATTTATTTCTTATGGTCAAGAATGGATGTTTAGATGGATTAATTTATCTAAGACCTGTTGTTAAATATTTTGATGTTGGGAAATCATTTGAATTAAATACGCCTCTTGAATCTAAAATAACTTGATTCTTCTTCGTTATTAGTGATGGAAGTTCTAAATAACATTGCCAATAAGTTATTAAGACTATTATCTCAACAGTAGGCAAAAATTCTTTGAAATTTTTTATATAAGACTTATTTCCTAAATATTCAGAAGAGGGGTGTGATTTTAGTTTTTCTAAGACTAAAGGGTCATGAACGAAGACTTTTGATCCTTTAAAAGAAAAATGTTTTATAAAAAGATGAATTGGTGAATCACGTATATCATCAGTATTTGGCTTAAATGATACACCTAGAAGTAAAACCTTTGCTTTTTTTAGATCGGTAATTTTTGAAACTTTTTTTACTAATGAAGCAGGTTGATTTTCGTTTATTGATAAGGTTCCTTCAAGAAGGGGTGTTGGAACTTTATTAAGGGATGCAAATTTAGATAATGCCTTTACATCTTTTGGGAAGCATGAACCTCCAAAGCCACAACCTGCCTTCAAATAACTATGAATGAAAGGAGGAATTTTTGCGTTTTCATTACTTTGCCAACGTTTATCTTGAAGAACTCCTGACATTACCTGTCTTATATCAACATTTTCAATACCATCGCATATATTTGCATATTCATTTACGGCAGAAATTTGTAAAGCCAAAAGAGAATTATTAACATATTTAATCATCTCAGCGGTTGAGGAATTAACTTTAATTTTGGGGCATTCAAAGTGTTTATAAAGTTTTATAAGATGATTTTGCGATATTTCAGAATCTGCTCCTAAAACTATCCTGTCTGGGTTAAGAAAATCTGAGATTGCTGAACCCTCTCTTAAAAATTCTGGGTTCATTCCGAATGCAATATTAGGAAATGATTGCAGGGGATATATTTCTCTTACTTTTTTTGTGATAAAAGAACTTACAGTCCCAGGGGGAACTGTGCTTTTGATAATAATTGAAATATTTTGCTTTAAATTAGAAAGCAATGGAATTATTGATTCAATTGCTGAATTAACATAATTCAAGTCACAACTATCATCCTCTAATGATGGAGTTCCAACGCAAATTAATACAATATCAGTGCCTTTTAAAGATAAATTTTTAAGAAGTATGCTTTTAAAATTTCCTGATTTTAACTGTTTTTTTAAAAGTTCTTCTAACCCTACTTCATATAAATGAGGTAATCCTAAATTTATCTTTTCAACAATTTTAGTATTTATATCTACACATTCTACTTGATGTTTCAACGATAGACAAAGGCCTGTAATTAATCCAACATAACCAGTACCAATAATTTTGATATTCATTTTATAAATCCTCTTTCAGAAATTTAAGGTATCTTTTTACCCCCTCTTCGTTTGAAATAGTGGGCTTATAATTAAGCGATTTTCTTGCAAGTCCAATATCTGGAACTCTTCTATTAGGATTATCTGTCAAATATTGTGAATCATTACTCCTAGAAAATGTTAATTTGCCTGTATATCCGAATAACTCTCTCCCTATATCTTGATAGAGTTTGGCCATTTTTTGGACTGAAATTTCGCCAGTATCAGAACCTATATTAATTGGTCCTCTAAAACGATTTGCTAAAACTTTTAAATATCCAACAATCGCATCAGTAATATAACAAAAAGTTCTCGTCGGAGTTCCATCTGACAATAATTCTAAATCTTTATTATTAATTATTGAATTTGCAAAGTCTGCGGGCAATCTGCGATCTTTTATAGATAGTCCAGGACCATAATTATTAAATGGTCTTACCATCGAAATATTTAAATTGTAAATTGAAGAATAATATACACATAAAGTTTCTCCAAACCTCTTAGATTCGTCATAACAAGAGCGAGGACCAGTACATGAGACATGTCCTCGATAATCTTCTTTGGTAGGAATACAAGAAGGCTCAGGATCTCCGTAGATTTCACTGCTGCTCATAAATATTAATGATTTTAAAAAGGGAGATGATTTTAAACTTTCTAATAAATCCCTTAAACCCCATACATTTGCATCTATCGTTTCTAAAGGATACTTTCTATAAAAAGTAGGGGATGCGATTGAAGCCATATGAATTACGTGAGTGAAATTATAATTTTTATTAAATTCAGTAAAAGAATCTCTCCCAACAAAAAATTTTTTCGATTCCAATATTTCTTTATTTTCTAATTTAGTGAGCCATGCCGGTTTGCCAAAAAGAAATGCATCCAGAACTATAATTTTTCTTATTTTATGAAAATCTGAAAATTTGCAAAAATAATTTACCAAATAATAACCTAGAAATCCTCCTCCGCCAGTTAAAAGTATAGTGGCATTTTCGAAGTTACAATCTGATGTTTTTGCTTTAATGTTATATAGATCCTCTTCAAGTATAGACATTATAGTAAATAAATATTTGAATAAATTATCATAGAATATTAATCAATTTATTGATAGATAATAAAATAAATCATAAAAATATTTATTGGGATTATTTACATTTTAAATAAAATAATTTATCTTAAAACGCCAAATCATTTATTTATATTTAATTTCAGAAAAAATCTAAATTTATTCAAATACCTCAGACCCTATGACATGAATAGATATTTTCCTGAAATTGAATTTAAAGGAAATAAAAATAAATCTCCTTTTGTTTTTAGAGATAATCTAAAACTAACTTTATTTTAGTCCCAAAAAAAATTATTCTATTTCGAAAAGATTTTTTATACCAAAACTAATTAAATTGTTTATGTTACAATTAATTTTTTTAAAAAAAGATTAGATGATTTATGAAGTAAATCTTCAAAAAATCTTTTTGTAATTAAATATTTTTTAATATCAAATTTCATTAAGATAATATGTGTAAATATTAAAAAAATAGATTATCTAATGAAATGTAGAATAAAAATAAAAAGAATTCATACTCAATGTGAGATAACTAATTTCCACCTTTTTTATAAATTTCAATTTTTAGAGGAGCAATGATATGAAAAATAAGTCACCAAAGCTCAGAATTGGTAATGGATATGATATTCATAGATTAGTCGAGGGTAGGAAATTAATAATTGGGGGAGTTCAATTACAACATCCTGAAAAATTAGGTTTAGATGGGCATAGTGATGCTGATGTTTTAAGTCACTCAATAATGGATGCATTATTGGGATCTCTTTCATTGGGTGATATAGGTAAGTATTTCCCGCCATCTGATGAAAAATGGAAGAATGCTGATAGTTTGTTTTTATTATCAAAAGTAATTGATTTGATAAGACAAGATTGTTGGGAAATAAATAATATTGATAGTGTTATTGTCGCTGAAAGGCCTAAAATTATGCCATATATAAAATTAATGAAAAAAAATATTTCTGAGGTTTTAAGTATTGATGAAAATTTAATTGGTATTAAAGCTACTACAAATGAAAAATTGGGACCGGAAGGAAGAGAGGAGGGTATTAGTTGCCATTCTGTAGTACTACTTGAGAAGATATGAAATTAAATTTACATTTAAAAAGCAACTTCCGACAATTTTGTTTTATATTAGTTTTCTTAGTGGTTTTAATTTTTCACTTTGATATTCCCAATTCAAAAGCTCTTACTATGGATAATTTTAAAGGTGAAACTGTCATAGAGGAATTAAGACTTAAGGTCCCTGTCGATTCAAAAGGAGTATGGTTGAATGCTGAAAAAGAAATATGGGAGCCATGGTTATCTTCTCAAGATGGTTATTTAGGAAGACAATTATTTTGGGATAAAGAAAAAGAAGAGGCTTTAATATTGGTAAATTGGGAAAGTGAAAAATTATGGAAAAATATACCAATTTCAGAAGTGAAAGCAGTCCAAGAAAAATTTGAAGATGATGTTAAAATCGCTTTAAATGTAAAAGTAAATCCCTTTGAATTAATTTATGAAGGAGAGTTACATAAGCAGGGATGAATTTTGATATCAATTTTGATTTCCAAAGAAAAGAAAGGCTCGGACTTATAGAAGCAATTTGGGGAGAAGATAAGAGTATTGATCAATTAAAAAGATTATCTGAAAATGTATTAAGTAAAAATGAGGTTGTTTTCATTACTAGGATTAGTAGTGAAAAGGCTAATTATCTTTTAGATTTGTATGATGATGCACGATTCTATGAAGAAGCAAATTGCCTAATAATTGGGAAAAATCTGAATAAAATAAAAACGAATAAAAAAGTTGCTATAATTTCAGGCGGTTCAAGCGATTTGGCCGTAACGCTTGAAGCCCAATTAGCACTTGAAATTTATGGAGTGAATTGTCAATCTTTTATAGATGTTGGAGTCGCTGGACTTCATCGATTGATGAGTGAGTTAGAAGAAATTAATAAATATGATGTACTAATAGTTTGTGCTGGAATGGAAGGAGCTTTGGCAACGGTTGTGGGTGGATTGTTGGCACAACCGATAATTGCAGTACCTGTGTCAGTCGGATACGGCGTTAGCAAGGATGGAGAAACCGCATTAAATAGTATGTTGTCAAGTTGTTCTCCTGGTATTGCAGTTATGAATATAGATAATGGTTACGGAGCAGCAATGGCGGCTCTCAGAATTATTAAAAGTATTTCCTAAATAATTACTTTTTTTCTATTTCTAATAGGTTTTCTATCCATAAATTAAGTTGTTTTGATAGCATTCCTTCTTCTCTCATTTTGATTGCTTTTATCACAACTTCTGTATTAACCCACTCTGGAAATCTTTTTGGCATTTATTTTTATGTTCAGTAATTTTAATTTGGTACAAATTTTAATAAAAACAAGATCTTAGTAACAAATTTAATCTTTTATGTTTGATTTTGTACCTAATCTGGACAGCTCAGATGAAGCATGTTCACTTTCTACATTTTTTAATCTTTCAATTAGCTCAGAAAGATCTTTATGTGCTAACTCACCATTTTGCTCCCATTTAAGAGACCTTGAGTTGCTATCAATTTTTTCTTTCATTGTAGTATTTAAGTAATAAAAATATAAAACGAAAAGAGGAGAAATTTGGTTATTGTTTCAAGCCTAAACTTAAAAAATTATGAAGATTATTAATATATAAAAAATTTATCTTTTAACCACCTCCAACTATTGAAACGATTTCTAAATTATCACCATCTTTAAGCTTCACTTTTTCCCATTTCATTGAATTTATAATTAGATTATTTAACTCCACTACAATTGTGTTTGGTTTATATCCCATATGGTTAAGAGCCGTAGATAATAGAGTATTTTCTTGATCAAGTTCTATTTTTTTTTCTTCTCCATTTACCTTAATTTTCATGAGATAACTCTTTTAGAATCATAATAGCGTCTTCTTTAGGATCTTCAGAATTCATTAATTGCGAAACTAGGGCAACTTTTTTAAACCCATTTCTTTTTAAATATGAAATATTATTTGACTTGATTCCACCAATAGCAAACCAAGGAATATTTAAATCTTTTGTTAATGTTTTGATATTTTCAATACCTAAAGGTTTTTTATTCTTTTTTGTTGTAGTTTCAAATACTGGTCCTATTCCTATGTAGTCACAACCCCCCTGTAGAGCATTTGAAATGTCAATTGCATTATTTGCACTTATACCGATAATTTTTGAATATCCTAATAGTTTTCTTGCAGTTTTTAAGTCTAAATCGTCTTGTCCAAGATGAATTCCATCCGAGTTAGATGCTATAGCTATATCAATTCTATCGTTAACTATAAACAAAGAATTATATCTTTTACATAGGTTTTTAATCTGAATTGCTTCTTGAAGATGATCTTGATCCGTACCCGTTTTAAATCTATGTTGAATAATTCTTACTCCCGCAATTAAAATCTCTTCTATTATTTCTAATAAATTGTCTTTTTGATCTGTGATTACATATAAGTCATTTTCTTTTAATATTTCCTCCGACTTCTTACACTTGCTATAACTCAATAAGTCAATTTCAATAGTATAAATTTCATATCTAATTTCCGAAGCGATTTTTGAAAGCTCATAATTCTGTAGCCTTGAGAATTCTTCTATGACTCTTAATGCTTCTTGAACTCGAGCTGAATTAGAACTTATGATTTGCTCAGAAGTTTTCCTGTTGATTTGCTCTTGATGTGTCAATCCTTTGCATTTGTCCTCAATGTGATTTCTAGATAGTTTATAAACTTCTAAATGATTTTTTCCTAAAATTTGTCTGAAATTTTTAATCTTTTCAACATATTTTTCTTTGCCTAGACCAAATCTAGCCCAATCCTCTAGTACTCTTAGTCCCTCTCTAGCTCTGTCTAGATTAGCGTCAATAATTTGATAAATTCTTAAATCTTCGGAGTTTGCAGTATTGGAATTCAGCATTTGTAATTTATTTTTTGTAATTTTTAAAAATTCTTAGGGCATTATCTCTATCATTTTTAATTTGACTAGAAAGTTGCTTGATATTATTGAACTTGATTTGAGATCTAAGCTTTTCAACTGGTTCTACCGATAGATTTAAACCATATAGATCTATATCTTTATTTATTAAATGAACTTCAACTGCAGATGGCAATAAAGGATTTATTGTTGGTTGAGAGCCAAGATTCATAATAGATTCAATTTTTTTGTTGGAATTTTCTATGGTCGTCCATGCTGCGTAGACTCCTTCTCCAGGTAAAAATTTTCTGCCATCTATTTCAAGATTTGCAGTGGGCCAACCTATACTTTCCCCAATACCTTTACCTTTAACAACCTTTCCATTAAAACTATAAGGTCTTTTAAGAATTTTGAAAGCATTTTTCAGATCACTTTTCTCTAATAAATACCTTATTCTGCTGCTGCTTATCCTACCTTCTTTATCTTCTAAAATTGGAGTAATTTTTAGTTTTATATCCGTATCTTTAACCATATTTTTTATAGTATTTATGTCTCCGCTTCTTTTAAAACCAAATTTAAAATTAGCACCTACAGAAATGTTTTTTGCTTGTAATTGATTTATCAAAATATCTCTTACAAATCTTTCTGCACTTAATCTAGATAATTCCTTATTAAAAGGAATTAAAACTAATTGTTCAATCCCGAGATCTTCAAGAATAGGTAGTTTTTCTTCAGGTAAATCAAGTCTAAGGCGTGTCTCTTTGTATAGAACTTCTCTTGGATGAGGCCAAAAGCTTGCAATTGTTGGGGTATATAGGTTGTCTTCAACAACACTTTTTATTAACTTTCTGTGGCCGGCATGAAGCCCATCAAAACTCCCAATAGCTATCGAAGTAGGATTCTTAATTTCAGATGGCGATATTAAAGAGATCAAAAGATTACGTGCAATTTTATGATTTTGATGGCAAATTTGAATAGATTACAATTTATTCAATCAAATGAATGTCTGACAAAATTGATTTTCAGTCCCTTTCATTTGGAATGCGGCGTGTTGGATGGATACGTTTTTGGGTTCAATCCATTTTAGGTGTTGTTGTTGCGGCTGTTTTGCTTTTTTCTAATGTTGTTAATAATAGCGAAGGGCAACTTGGCTTAGCTCCAGGACTATCACTTACAACAATTTCCTTGATTTTACTACTTTTTAGCCTTTGGCAAGGTTGGTTAATAGTTAGAACGGGTAGAGCAATTGCAAGCAACGCAAGACCTTCAAGAGGACAAACTAGTAAATTAATAAAAAGAGGTCTCATCATCGATTTATTAGGAATTTTGTTTGGATTAATTGGATATCAAGCTCTTATGGGCGCCCTATTTATACAAGCATCCTCTCAAACAACTGGACAATTGATAACAGCGACATCTGATATTCCAATTACTGGACTTGAAATATTATCAGTTCTCAGTAATACACAGGTTATTGCTGCTCACTTCTTTGGACTTTGCTTTTCTTTATGGCTTTTAAGAAGGATTTACAAATGAATTATTAATTTTTGGTAAGTCTTCTAAATTACCCCTCCAAAATAAATCTGGTTCTACAGGCGTAAGAGATATTTTATTATCTTGTATTTGAGATACGTCACTGGGCCAGTTTTTAGGACCGTAACCTTTCGATTTAAGATCTAAAACTACTTCACCTGCTAACCAATAATAATCGTCACCCCTTGGGTCTTCCCTTTTGGAAAATTGATTTTTATATTTTCTCACTGATAATCTTGTCCATGATAATTCTTTTATTTTGCTTTTCGCGCAAGGGGGTATATTCAAATTTAATAGAAGTGAAGCTGGCCAACTATCGTTAATTGCTTGTTCGGCAATATTAATTGCAATTTCTCCAGCATATTCAAAATTCTTCCACTTAAAACTAGCAACACTTACTGCCATGGAAGGAACATTTTCTAAAGTGCCTTCCATGGCTGCTGCAACAGTCCCTGAACAAAAAATATCTGTTCCTAAATTGGGCCCGTGATTTATTCCAGATAGAATTAGATCAGGTTTATTATCCAAGAGTTCAGATAGTGCTAATTTGACACAATCAGCAGGTGTGCCAGAACATCCCCAAGCTTCAATTCCTTCGCCAAATAATTCGTCAGCTTTTTCCACTCTTAATGGGGATTGTAAAGTAAGACCATGACCAGTAGCTGATCTTTCTTGGTCAGGACATACTACTTTTACCTTATGTCCTCTTTTGTTGGCTGATTTTGCTAAGGCTCTTATCCCCGCTGCGAAAACGCCATCATCATTGCTAATTAATATATTTAACGGTTTCATTAATCAATACATTTTATTTATGGACGATATTTAAGTAAAATAAAGAAATACTTATTTTTACTATATCAGTGAGTCAAATTGAATCATTAAGTCAGATTGAGGAAAAACTAAATAATCTTTCTCTAACAGCAAAAAATAATATAGATAATTCTAATACTCATGAAGAACTGGATCAATTGAGAGTTTCATTGCTAGGGAAAAAAGGTGATTTATCAATTATCTTGAAAACAATGGGTCAATTATCTGCTACTGATAGACCAATTATTGGCCAGAAGGCAAATTTAATAAAGATAAATTTGCAAGAACTAATAACTGAAAGAAAAAGTCAACTGAATAGTGAAGCCTTAGATAAAAAGATTAAAACAGAAAAAATTGATGTAACTATTCCTTCAATTGGAACTCCCCCTGGAAATAAACATCCTTTAATTTCAACCCAAGATGAAATAATTGATATTTTTTGTGGTTTAGGTTACACAGTTGAAAGTGGCCCTGAAATAGAGTCTGATTTTTATAATTTTGAGTCTCTTAATATACCCAAAAATCATCCCGCAAGAGATATGCAGGATACTTTCTACTTAGATGAAAATCGACTTTTGAGGACCCATACTTCTCCTGTTCAGATAAGGTACTTAGAGAAAAATCCTCCTCCAGTAAGAATAATTGCCCCCGGAAGAGTTTATAGGAGAGATGCTGTAGATGCTACTCATTCCCCTGTATTTAATCAGGTTGAGGTTTTATGTATTGATCAAGATATCAATTTTAGTCATTTAAGAGGAACAGTTCTTACATTTTTAAAGTCCTTTTTTGGAGATATTCCTGTGAGATTTAGAGCTAGTTATTTCCCCTTTACTGAACCTTCGGCAGAAGTAGATGTTAAATGGAAAGGTAAATGGTTAGAAGTGATGGGATGCGGGATGGTAGATCCGAAAGTTTTAGAGAAATTAGGAATAGATTCTGAGAAATGGACCGGATTCGCTGCTGGATTAGGAGTTGAAAGATTTTGTATGGTAAGACATCAGATTGACGACATCAGAAAATTTTATACAAATGATATTAGATTCTTAGAACAGTTCTAAATAAAATTGAAGTTTTAAATTAGGATTGTCCAACAAATTAGTTTAATATAGTTCTAGTTTTAAATTTTTTGATTGGTACGCAAAGCAGGACTAATCGTTAATGATGGAAAGGAACTAGCTGTTCAAACTGCAACTTCTGTTCAGAAAAAATTGGAAAAATCTAATTTTGAAGTTGTAAGAGTTAGTAGCTCTGGAGGTATGGTTGGTTTCGCAAATCCTGATCAACATGTTCGTCCTTTGGGATATACGAATTGTGTTCCTGAGGGGTTCGATTCATCAATGGAATTTGCAATTGTTCTTGGCGGAGATGGGACTGTACTTTCTGCTGCAAGACAAACGGCACCTGCTAAAATTCCAATCCTTACAATAAATACTGGTCATTTGGGATTCCTTGCGGAAGCTTATTTATCAAACCTAGATGAGGCTATAGATAAAATAATTGCTGGAAATTGGGATATTGAAGAAAGAACGTGCTTTATCATTAGTGTAATGAGGAATGATCAGAGGAGATGGGAGTCTCTTTGCCTTAATGAGATGGCTCTACACAGAGAACCTCTAACAAGTATGTGTCACTTCGAGATTTCAATAGGGCGACATGCTCCTGTGGATATCTCCGCTGATGGAGTGATTTTATCTACTCCAACTGGTTCTACTGCATATTCGTTGAGTGCTGGAGGGCCAGTTATTACGCCTGATTGCCCAGTAGTGCAATTAACTCCAATTGCGCCACATTCGTTGGCATCAAGGGCATTAGTTTTTAATGATTCAGAACCAGTAACTGTTTTCCCCGCAACTCCTGAAAGGTTGGTAATGGTTGTTGATGGAAATGCTGGTTGTTATGTTTGGCCTGAAGATAGAGTTTTAATAAGAAAGAGTAAACACTCAGTGAAGTTTATTAGGCTTGAAGATCATGAGTTTTTCCAGGTTTTAAGAAATAAACTAGGTTGGGGGTTGCCACATGTTGCTAAACCTGACAAATAACAATTATAAAATTTATTTTTTTGCTTTTAATAGAAATACAGGATTATTTGGTTCTAACCTCATTCCCTCAGAAATACTTAAGCTTTTATAGGTCTGAATTAAATTTAAATTTGTTTTGAAATTTTTATCTTCTAATTTCTCTTTCAATTCTTTAATGGTTGTAATGTCAATTATTGGAATAACTATAATATCTCCAATACTCATACCCTTGGCCAGTGTATTAATAATTTTAAGTTTAGTCTTTTTACTACATCCTCCAATTACTATTCTATTAGGTTTTTCTAAAGAACTAAAATCTATACTATTAAAGGTATTATTTATATCTTCCTCAAAAATAAATTTTGGTTTAACGCCAAGTCTTTTTGAGTTTTCTAGTATTAATGATTTTGATCCAATCCTTTTATCTATACAAAATAAATCTAAATTAGGCCTTAATTTTAATGCCTCTAAACCAATTGACCCACAACCTGCTCCTATATCCCAGATGACACCTTTTTTGGGGAGCTCCAGATCAGCTAAGATTTGAACGCGAACCTCCCTTTTAGTTAATAAATTTGGTCTATCATGAAAGGTTTTAAAAATATGGTCACTTATTCCGAAAAGAGGGAGATTATTACTTGAAAAATTTTTCATTGTTTTTGTAAGAAAAACAATGTTCAAACTTGATACATCAGAGGGTAGTGACTCTTTAAGATTTAATTTTCTTATATTTTCATTATCGAAGCCTATCTCTTCACAGAGCCAAAAATCATATAGGTCAATCAGATTTAATTCTGATAAGTTTTTTTTAATTATTTCTAAACTAATGTTTTTTGAGTCTGTAATAATAGCTAAATTTGAAGGTCTTACTTTTAAAGCCTCAACTAACTTACTCGAATCTCTGCCGTGAATACTTACATTAACAATATTTTGCCATGGGATCTTTAACTTACTAGCTGCTAGTTGAATGCAAGTATTTGAAGGATAAAAACTTAATTCATCTTTTGAAAAATTTTCAAGTAGTATTCTTCCAATGCCAAACCAAAGTGGATCTCCCCTTGAAATTAAAATAACATCAGTTTTTTGAGATCTAAGCCAGGTAATAAGTTCGTTATTGCTGTGGCTCGAAAAAAATGATTTCTTTTTTTCTAAACCATTTCCACTCCATGATTTAATTTCTTCAAAATATGAATTAGGAACTGCAATAGAAACTGTCTCTAGAAATAGATTTTGTAATTTGAGAGGTAAATCCTCAAATTTATAAGAATTAATTCCTAATACATGAATTTTTCTTTTTTTTTCAGTCATAAATATTTAATTAAAAGAAACTTATCTATTTGAATGTTTTATTAAATTATCTTATGATTGTTCGAGCTTTCATAATAAATCAATTGTCTGAAAGGAGAAAGAGATTGCATGATTTATTGTTAACTCTAATTAATAAAGATAGTGAGTTTAAATTTATTGAGGAAGATTCTAGCGATTTAACATCTAGCTATTCTGAAAAAGACAATTTGAATTTATCTCGAGTTATAGAAAAAAATCGTAAAATAATCAAAAGATATCAAGCTATTGTGAGAACAGCTGTAACTCTAGATGCCCTGATGGATTCTGAAAATGAAGAAAATTACAAAATCAAATAAAAATATTTTTTTTAAAGGAATATTACCTTTACTTTTACTACTATCCTTTATTTTTAATCCATTAAAAGTATTTGCGGCAGTTGCAGAAACAGAAATAAATGGGGAATTGATAAATGCTAGTAGTGAGTTCTTAAGGGACTTGGACTTTGAAACTTGGCAATTAGTGGCTTATAAATCACCTCTTTTTGAAGATAATTTGATCTTGAGGGTAATTGGTTATCCAGGAAGTCTTAGGATTGATCATCCTACTGACTTAAGGGTTGAATCAGGGAGAAAACAGTGGCTTTTAGATGATAAAACTTTACTTAATGTGGAATTAGCGAATGATGGGAGACAAGCTGCTGCAGAATTTGATCTTAATGAACTTATTCAAAATATTGATAAAAATAGACCATTGCGATTATCTTTACCAGGTGTTTTTTCGGAGTTACCTGTACCTCCTTTTCTGGTTAAAGAATGGAGAACTCTCAGTTGATAATTAATAGAGGAGATGATTGAAAAAAATATAAGCCATGCAAAATGGATGAAAAGAGCGATTTTTTTGGCTTCTTTAGGCAAAAATACGACGAGCCCTAACCCTAAAGTGGGAGCAGTGATAATAGATAAGAATGGAAGGCTTATTGCAGAAGGATTTCATTACAAGGCTGGCATGCCCCATGCTGAAGCGATGGCTTTTAATAATTTAAAGAAAGATGCTAAGGGTGGTTCAATTTATGTAAATCTTGAACCTTGCTGTCATCAGGGTAAAACACCTCCATGTGTAGATAGGGTTATATCCTCTGGGATAAAAAAGGCTTTTATATCTATTGAAGACCCTGATGTAAGAGTCGCTGGTAAAGGTATTAAGCTGCTAAAAGAAGCTGGAATACAAGTTCACTTAGGATTATGTAAAAAGGAATCCTTAGATTTAAATAAGGCTTTCATACATAGGAATATTACTAAAAAGGCATTTGGTGTTTTCAAATGGGCAATGAGTATTGATGGAAGAATAGCTTTAAAAAATGGAAAAAGTAAATGGATTACTAACGAAGAATCAAGGGCATTAGTTCACTCTTTAAGAGCAGAATTTGATGCAATCATCATTGGTGGAAACACATTAAGAAAAGATAATCCCCTTTTGACTACTAGAGGTTTAAAAAATCCTGAGCCTTTGCGAGTTGTTTTCACAAAAAGTTTAGACCTGCCAACAAAATCTAATCTTTGGGATTGTAATAATGCAAAGACTTTAGTTATTTATGATTCTTCAACAGCAAATGAAAATTACCTCACTAGGATTCCAAAGTCAGTTGAAGTTGAAAAGGTGTCATCAGATAATCCAGAGTTAATTTCAAAAATACTTGCAAATAGGGGATGTAATAAAGTTTTGTGGGAATGTGGCCCTCGATTGGCCACTGCCGCTATTAAGTCTAATTGTATTCAGGAAATTATAACTCTTATTGCTCCAAAAATTTTAGGTGGAGAAATTAGTATGAATCCCCTTGGGGATTTTGAATTTGGAGAAATGCAAGAAATTATTAAATTAAGCCAAGCTCAGATTAATTTGATTGGGGACGATATATGCGTCGCGAGTTCATTAAGAAATTAATTTTTAAGATTTTTTATATGGGTTAAAGTACCGTACGGTTCTTACCCAAAAAAAACAATACAGATACGGAAACTGTTGGTTTAGTTTATAATAAGTTCAAATTTGTCCACAATTATGCCAATAAGACAAGACGATAATCAACCTAATAGAAGATTTGGAATTGTAAATATCATTTTAATAGGAGTTGGAGCACTACTCTTATTTAGTAGCCTTTTCCCTAATCAAAATATGCAAATCCCTAGGGTTCCTTACTCCTTATTTATTGATCAAGTTAATGATGGAGAGGTAAAAAGAGCATATATTACCCAAGAACAAATCAGATATGAATTAAATGGAGCTGAAGAGGGTGCTCCCTCAGTGTTAGCAACGACACCAATTTTTGATATGGATCTGCCTCAAAGGTTAGAAAGTAAAGGAGTGGAATTCGCTGCTGCTCCTCCAAAGAAACCTAATTTCTTCTCAACTATATTGAGCTGGGTTGTTCCTCCTTTGATTTTTATCCTTGTCTTACAATTTTTCGCTAGAAGAAGTATGGGAGGCGGAGGTGCTCAAGGTGCTCTAAGTTTTACTAAAAGTAAAGCTAAAGTTTATGTACCAGATGACGAATCAAAAGTAACATTCGCTGATGTAGCAGGAGTAGATGAAGCTAAAGATGAATTAACCGAGATTGTAGACTTTTTAAAAAAACCAGAAAGATACAAAGATATTGGAGCAAGAATACCTAAGGGTGTTCTTTTGGTTGGGCCTCCAGGAACAGGAAAAACTTTGTTGTCAAAAGCTGTAGCTGGGGAAGCAGAAGTTCCTTTCTTTATAATTTCAGGTTCTGAATTTGTAGAACTTTTTGTAGGAGCTGGCGCTGCTAGGGTAAGAGATTTATTTGAACAAGCTAAGAAGAAAGCTCCTTGCATTATATTTATTGACGAACTAGACGCCATTGGTAAAAGTCGTTCAGGTTCAATGGGAGTTGTAGGTGGGAATGATGAAAGAGAGCAAACTTTAAATCAGCTGCTTACTGAAATGGATGGCTTTGCCTCCGCAGATAAACCAGTAATAGTTCTAGCAGCTACAAACCAACCTGAAGTTCTAGATGCGGCATTATTAAGACCCGGTAGATTTGATAGGCAAGTATTAGTTGATAGACCAGATTTGTCTGGAAGAAAAACAATTTTAGAAATTTATACCAAAAAAGTAAAACTAGCTGAATCAATTGATTTAGATTCAATAGCACAAGCCACAAGTGGATTTGCAGGTGCAGATTTGGCAAATATGGTCAATGAAGCTGCTTTGTTAGCAGCCAGAGCTAAAAGAAAAAGTGTTGAACAACAAGATTTGAGTGAAGCTATTGAGAGAGTTGTAGCAGGTCTTGAGAAAAAAAGTAGAGTTTTACAGGATGATGAGAAGAAAGTTGTTGCTTATCACGAAGTAGGTCATGCTATTGTTGGTCATCTCATGCCTGGAGGATCTAAAGTTGCAAAGATTTCAATTGTACCAAGAGGTATGAGTGCACTTGGTTATACTCTGCAATTGCCAACTGAAGAAAGGTTTTTGAATTCCAAAGATGAATTAAAAGGACAAATAGCCACACTACTGGGAGGGAGATCTGCAGAAGAAGTTGTCTTTGGAAAGATTACAACTGGAGCTTCAAATGATTTACAAAGAGCAACAGATATTGCAGAACAGATGGTTGGTACATTTGGGATGAGTGATATTCTTGGACCTCTGGCATATGACAAGCAAGGTGGTGGTCAGTTTCTAGGTAATGGGAATAATCCACGAAGATCCGTTAGTGATGCAACTGCGCAAGCAATAGATAAAGAGGTAAGGGATTTAGTTGATGACGCTCATGAAACTGCACTTAAAATTTTGAGAAATAATTTACCTCTTCTTGAATCGATTTCACAAAAAATTCTCAAAGAGGAAGTCATAGAAGGAGAGGATCTCAAAACTCTCTTGGCAGAAAGCAAAATGCCTACATAGTAGAATTTAGGTTTTCATACAAAGTTAGATGCTGAAACCAATCAAGCTTGCAAATAAAAATTTTTTATCAAGCTTAGATGCATCAAGCGAAGAGATTGATCATATTCTTGAGGTCGCTAAAAATTTTAAAAATAATGATTTAAATATTAAACTTAAAGATAAAGTTTTAGGATTAATTTTTGATAAATCTTCAACTCGCACAAGAGTTAGTTTTCAGGTGGCAATGTCAAAACTTGGCGGCAGTACAGTTGATTTAAATCCTAATACTTCGCAAATTGGAAGAGGCGAGCCAATTAGAGATACAGCAAGAGTTTTAAGTAGATATTGCGATGTTGTTGCTATAAGAACCTTTAAACAGTCTGACTTAGAAGAGTATGCAAAATGGTCTTCTAAGCCAGTTATTAATGCCCTCACAGATTTAGAACATCCCTGCCAAGCTTTGGCTGACTATATGACAATTAAAGAGGAATTTGGTGATTTTAAAAACGTAGTTTTGACCTTTATAGGTGATGGAAATAATGTCGCAAATTCTCTTATTTTATGTGGGGCATTATTAGGAGTAGAAGTTAGAATTGCATGTCCTAAAGGTTATGAACCTAACTCTCTTGTGATTAAAAAAGCATATGAAATATATAAAAATAAAGATTTGTTGAAAATTACTAATGATCCTAATAATGCTGTTTTAGGAGCAAACGTTCTCTATACAGATGTTTGGTCATCCATGGGTGAAGAAAACAAAAAGAAAGAGAAAGAGAAAGACTTTAATGGATTTACTATCGATAGTAATTTAATTGAAAAGGCAGATAAAAATGCAATTATTCTTCATTGCCTCCCTGCTTATAGATCTAAAGAAATAACTGATGAAGCTTTTGAAAGTAAAAGAAATAGAATTTTTGATCAAGCAGAAAATAGATTACATGCTCAGCAAGCACTTTTATCTTGTCTTCTAAATTAAAAAACTTGCAAACTTACTAATAAAAGGGTACATATGTATTAGAGTACATTTGTTTTATGGAAACTTCTCCAAGTGATGATCTTACCCAGGCTCAAAGTGAGCTTTATGGATGGATAAAAGATTATATGAAGAACTTTCAACATAGTCCTTCCATCAGACAAATGATGCAGGCTATGGGATTAAAATCTCCTGCTCCAATTCAAAGTCGCTTAAAACACTTACAAGAGAAAGGATATATATCATGGCAAGAAGGAAAAGCTAGAACATTGCAATTAGTTGATGAAATTATAGAAGGTGTCCCAATTATGGGATCTGTGGCTGCTGGAGGTTTGATTGAAACTTATTCTGACGTCCAAGAGAGTTTTGATATTTCCGATATTTTAAAAAAGAAAGATGTTTTTGCTCTGACGGTTAATGGAGATTCCATGATTGATGCATGTATTGCTGATGGAGATATGGTTTTAATGGAGCCAATTCATGATTCTTATTCTCTTAGGAATGGAACTATTGTTAGTGCGATGGTTCCAGGTTTAGGAACAACTTTAAAGTATTTTGTTAAGAAAGGGGGGAAAATATTTCTTGAAGCTGCAAATCCAGCTTATGAACCAATTGAATTAAATTTAAATGAGGTTGTTTTTCAAGGGAAACTATTGGCTGTTTGGAGGAAAATTTGAAAATTTATAATTTTGATTACAAAGGATTATTTCCTGAATTTTAAAAACTTTGTTTAAAAATTATTAATGAAAAAAAAAATAAAAATATTAAGGATTTTTAATTTGCCAACTATAAATAGATCTGGTCAAGGAAAAGCTGCATTCGAACTAAGTAAATCTAAATTTTTTAATACTACATTATTTAGTCCCTTCATTAATAGGAAAATTGATTCTTATTTAGAGTTAAAAAATCTAAACTATTTTTATTTCCCAAATATAGTATTTCCAAAAAATTGTAGTTACCTTATTAAGATTTATTTTTCGACTAGAAGGCTTATTTCTATATTAATTGCGAGTATTAATTTAATATTTAATAAAAAAATATATTTTAATGACTTAGTTCATATTCATCATATTTTTTATTTTTTACCAGCCTTAGTTTTAAAACTTCTAGGATCTAAAATCATAATAACCATTCATGGTTCAGATATAAAAAAAATTGAGAGATCATTTCTCCTTAGAAATCTACTCAAAATATTTGATAGAGTTTTATGTGTATCTCAGAAGCAATATAAAATACTTTCACATTTTATTAGTAAAAAAAAGCTGGTCTTTATTGGTAATGGAGTAGACATTAAATTTTTTAAGCCAATTATGTCTTACTACGATAGAAAAAAAATTATATTATCTGTAGGTAATTTAAGATGGCAGAAAAATTATAAACTTTTAATTGAAGCATTTTCAATTATCCATAAGAATAATAATGATTGGAAGCTAGTTATTTGTGGAGAAGGGCCAGATAGAGATGAAATTCAAGAATTAATAAAAACAAAGGAACTTGGAAATAATGTATTTTTAAAAGGATATTTAAATCAAAAAGCGATAAAAAAATTGATGCAATCATCAAGGATTTTTGTAATATCCTCAAGGATTGAGGGCTTCCCAAAGGCACTACTAGAGGCAGCAGCGTGTGGCTGTGCATGTGTTTCCACGAATGTAGGAGAATGTCATTATTTCCTTAATGAAATTGGATACATTGCAAAAAATAATAAATATGATTTAGCAAATAAAATTTTGAAACTCATGAATTCTAAAAGTTTGAGTAGTTCAAATAGTTTGAAATCAGTAAAAAGGGCTAATTTATTTTCATGGAATGAATATATTCGTTTGCATAGAAATATATACGATAATTTGTTGTGATTTTTTTTAAGACTACAAATATGTTTTAATAATTATTATTTATAAGATCTTAATTTGTTAAGTTTCGAAGATTTTAAAAAAAATTGTATTAGGAAAGACTCTTCAATAAATAATAAATTGCATTTCTTCTCAAGTCAATTTTCAGTTAGATTGGCTTACGCTTTATATTCCTTAGGTTTCACTCCAGACTTTACAACCTTGATTTTCGGTTTTTGTGGAGTCCTTTCAGCAATTTCTTTTTTTAATAATCTTAAAATTGTAGGATATTTATTTTGGAGATTACATATATTATTTGATATGGCAGATGGAAACATAGCCAGAGCTACCAATAATTTCAATCCTGACGCCAAGTTAACTGATAAATTTACACATATTGT
>JAOIOX010000013.1 GCA_028140765.1 Prochlorococcus sp. AH-736-N03
ATGTTGATGCTTTATGCGATTCAGAGGGTTCGGTTGTAATTGCTGGCCTAATGGAACATGTGGAACCTGCAGGAATTCATTCAGGAGATTCAGCTTGTTGCTTACCATCCATTTCTCTCTCTACATCCACAATAGAAAATGTAAGAAATTGGACTAAATTAATTGCTCAAAGATTAAATGTTGTTGGTCTAATTAATTTGCAATTTGCAGTAATAAATACAAATAATAAAAAAAATAAATTATTTATTCTCGAAGCAAATCCAAGAGCATCCAGGACAGTTCCATTTGTTTCAAAAGCCATTGGTAAACCAGTCGCAAAATTAGCTACTCAGTTAATGCAAGGTTTTACATTAGAAGACCTTAATTTCACAGAAGAATTTTCTCCAAAATATCAGGCAGTAAAAGAGGCTGTTTTACCTTTTAAAAGATTTCCTGGGTCTGATACATTACTTGGCCCTGAAATGAGATCTACTGGAGAAGTAATGGGTTTAGCTAAAGATTTTGGAATTGCTTATGCCAAGTCGGAATTAGCAGCAGGTAATGGTGTTCCTTCAGAAGGAGTTGCTTTTTTATCTACAAATGATTTAGATAAAAAAAATCTTGAGGAAGTAGCTAGAGAACTTTTGAATTTAGGATTTAAATTAATTGCAACAAAAGGTACGGCTTCATATTTGATGAGTTTAGGAATTCAAGTTGAAGAAGTGCTAAAAGTGCATGAAGGAAGACCAAATATCGAGGACCTAATTCGTTCGGGACTTGTTCAATTAATAATTAATACTCCAATTGGCTCACAAGCTCTTCATGATGATGCTTATTTAAGAAGAGCTGCTTTAGAATATAATATTCCGACTTTTACAACTATTCCTGGAGCAAAGGCAGCCATTAAGGCGATCAAAGCTTTGCAATGCGATAAGATTTACACTTACTCTCTACAGGAAATCCATAATTATTGAAATTTTATTCTAAGTTTTTTAGCTTTTCTCTTAATTGATTAACTAAAGAGTTTCGACTAATTGAAAGTAATTTGAGAGTATCTTGATGCATCTTAAGTTGTGTCTCTGCTATTTGTAGTACTTTTAAAGATTCTTTTATTTCATCAGAAAGTTCATTTATTAAATATTTTTTGCCCTCAAAGGATAAAACTGGATTTGCAGAGTCATTTGTGTTTTCGCTCATGGGTTTAGTTTTTAAATAAAATATAACTATAATTTTTTTATCAATTGTTTTTCACATAATTCTTTATAAATTCCAGGTTTATTTATTAAATCAATGTGTTTCCCAATTTCAATAATTTCACCTTTATCGAAAACAACTATTTTATTGGCTTCTTGAGTAGTAGCTAATCTATGAGCTATTACAATAACTGTTCTACCTTTCATAGCTCTATTAAGCCCTTTTTGTACTTCAGATTCTGATTCTGCATCTAACGCACTTGTGGCCTCATCTAAAAGTAGAATTGAGGGGTTCCCAAGTATTGCCCTTGCAATTGCTATCCTCTGGATCTGACCGCCTGAGAAATTTGATCCTCTTTCAGTTATTTCAGTTTCATATTCCTCAGGAAGCTTTTGAATGAAGTTGTGAGCGTTTGCTTTTCTTGCTGATTCTATAACTTCTTCTTTGGTGAAATTTCTGCCCATTCTTATTACATCAATAATTGTTCCTGAAAACAAAAAAGGCTGTTGTTGTACTAAAGCAATATTTTTTCTAATATCTTTTGCATTTAATATTTTGAGATTTTTATCATCTATAAAAATGTCTCCATTATTTGGAGTTATAAACTTTAATATCAAAGCCAACATTGTACTTTTACCAGCTCCAGAAGCTCCAACAAATGCTGTGACTTCCCCTCTTTTAATTTCTAAATTGATATTTTTAAGTACTTGATTGTCTTTTTTGTAAGCGAAATTTACTTTCTTGAAGCTTATTTTGCCTTCAATATTGGATATCTTTCGTAAATTTTCTTTATCATCTTCGACAGCTTCTTGATTTATGTTTTTCAACCTTTTTATTGAGGCTTCTGCCTGTTTGTAGTCATTAAAATTTGTACTTACATGGCTTATTGGATCAATAAGCATTAATATTGCTGCAAAAAAACTACTAAATTCTTCGCTTGTTAGAAGGCCTAGATGGATTCTTGCGGCTCCTAAACCTAATATTGCTAATATTCCGAATGCTTCAATAAATCCTACAACTGGATGTTGAAATGCAAGTAGTTTTAATGTTTTATATTTTGCTTTTTTATTTGTACTTAATCTTTTATAAAATCTTTTCTCAATCCAATTTTCTGCAGCAAAAGCTCTTATAGTGGACATTCCATTTATAGATTCACCTATTAAACCTGCTAAATTACTTGTTGATTCTTGACTTTTTTCGGATGCTATTAAAACTCTTCTTCCAAAACTGTTAACTGAAAGAATAATCAATGGTGCTAAAACAAATGTTGATACTGTTAGTGACCAGTCTAAATAAAACATGTAGATTATTACAGCTAACAACTGTAAAGTGCATGGAATAGTGTCTTGAGCTGTTTTATAAATAACTTCGCTTACCCTGTCGGCATCTTCTGTAAGTCTATATGTAATGTCCCCGGCTGAAATATTTTTAACAGAATTCATCTTTATTTTTTGAATTCTGCTAAATAAATTTCCTCTCATCACTTCACTAATTTCTAATGATGGTTTTGCTATGAATACATCCTGTCCAAATTGAGCAGTTTTCTGAACTAAAAATACAAATAAAGACTTAATTATTATGCTTGAAACTTTTGAGAGATCACCTGACCCAATTGCTGGGATTAAGTTTCCAGCTAAATAAGCTAATAAAGGCCAACAAGCTACGTAAATAAGCATGCATATAAAACCTTTGATAAACTTATTTGAATATGGTCTGACTGGTGGAATTAGTCTCAAGATATTATATATTTAATTGTTTATCCTATTTTATCAATATCTTAGGCTATAAAAAAAATGAAATTGGATCAATTCTTAAAATGGAAAAATTTGGTATCTTCTGGTGGCGAAGCAAAAATTTTTATTAAATCCGGTTCTGTTAAAGTTAATGGAGTAATTGAGACTAGGAGAGGAAGGAAGTTACATAAGGGAGATGTAGTAATATTTCTAAAAAATGAATTAATTTTTGAATAGTTAACTTATTCAACTCACTTTGTATTAGTATGTTTTTCTTGGAGATAGTATTTTGAGAAAATCTGTAATTGCTGGTAATTGGAAAATGCACATGACTTGTGCTGAAGCTAAATCCTATTTAGAAGAGTTTATTCCTTTAATAAAAAACATTAAAGACGATCGTAAAGTTGTTATTGCTCCTCCTTTTACGGCTATTTCAACCTTTTCTGATCATTCTGATTTTGAATATTTAGATATTTCTAGTCAAAATATTCATTGGGAAGATCAAGGAGCATTTACAGCAGAAATATCTCCCAAAATGCTTCTTGAACATGGTGTCTCATATGCAATCGTTGGACATAGTGAACCGAGGAAATATTTTAGTGAAAGTGATGAACAAATTAATAAAAGAGCAGTTTTTGCTCAATCAAGTGGACTTACTCCAATAGTTTGTGTAGGAGAAACATTAGAACAAAGAGAGAGAGGAGAAGCTGATAGAGTTATTACTAGACAGGTTGAACAAGGATTAGAAAATACAGATCCATCTAATTTAATTGTAGCCTATGAACCAATATGGGCTATTGGCACTGGTAAAACATGTGAGGCAGAAGACGCTAATAAGATATGTTCTTTGATTCGGAAATTAATAGGTTTTGATGATGTAATTATTCAATATGGAGGATCTGTTAAACCCAATAATATTGACGAAATCATGTCAATGAGTGATATAGATGGGGTGTTAGTTGGAGGGGCTTCATTAGATCCGAATAGTTTCGCGAGAATTGCAAATTATCAATAAGAAAAATCCATGGCCAAAAGGCTGGGGCCAAAAAACTTCAATTATGGGAGTTATTAATTTAACTCCTGATTCATTTAGTGATGGTGGGGAATTAAACTCTTCAAAAAAAGTTTTAGATCAAGTAAATCATTTCTTGAGCAATGGTGTTGATGTTATTGATCTTGGTGCTCAAAGTACGAGACCTGGGGCTGAAGAAGTTGGATCTAGTATAGAAATAAAAAGATTAATCCCATATCTAAAATTAATAAAATCTGAATTTCCAGATGTTTTAATTTCTATTGATACTTTTAATTCTGAAGTGGCTTATGAAGCTCTTTTAAATGGTGCTAATTGGATAAATGATGTTACGGGAGGAAGAAGAGATATAAAAATATTGGATGTTGTATCAAATTTTAACTGTCCTTTCGTCATAACTCATAGTCGTGGTAATAGTCAAAATATGAATCAACTCTCTAATTACCAGAATGTATTGAGTGATGTTAAGTGCTCGCTTGATAATTTAATAAAGAATGCTTTAGAAAAAAATATATCTGAAAGAAATATAATAGTAGATCCTGGAATTGGTTTTTCAAAGGATATTATTCATAATCTAGAAATTTTGAGAAACTTAGATGTATTTAAAAAATGGAATTTGCCAATTTTGATAGGTGCATCTAGGAAGAGATTTATAGGGGAAATATTAAATGAGAAAAATCCAAAAGAAAGGGATATAGGAACATTAGCAATAAGTTGTCTTTGTTCTCAATTTAATATTGATATTGTGAGAGTTCACAACGTTAAACTAAATTATCAAATCCTGAAAGTAGCTGATACGATTTACAGAAAATAAAAAATTTTTTATTCTTTAACTCCTTCGATTTTGTCCTCTACCTCTTGGTATAGTTCTTTCAACTGTTCTATATTCTCATCTGAAGTTTCCCAATATCCCCTACCATTGACTTCTAACAATGTCCCAACAATTCTTCTGAAACTATTAGGATTAAGATCCATTAATCTTTTCCTCATCTCTTCGTCATTTATAAATGTTTCATTAGTTTCTTCATAAACAAAATTATCTACTTGACCACTTGTCGCACTCCAACCAAGAGTGTAATTAAGTCTGTTAGAAAGTTCTCTAACTCCTTCATATCCAGATTTGAGCATCCCTTCATACCACTTAGGATTTAAAAGTTTTGTTCTTGAGTCTAATCTGATAGTTTCTCCAAGTGTTCTAACTTGAGCATTAGAAGTGGTTGTATCCGCTATGTAACTACTTGGTTCTTTTCCGTCATCTCTTAATGTCTTGATCAATTTTGTTGGATCCGAATCAAAATAATGACTTACATCAGTTAATGAGATCTCTGAGGAATCAAGGTTTTGAAATGTAACATCTGCTGTTTTCATTACTGACTCAAATACCTCTCTTTTTTGATTCATCTCTCCTGGATTATCGGCATTAAAAGCGTATGTTTTGCGAGATAAATACATTTCTTGCAATTCATTTTCTTCCTCCCATGTTGAATTTTCTACGGCTAAATTAACATTTGAACTGTAACTTCCACTTGCATTAGAGAATACTCTCGCTGAAGCTTCTCTGATAGAAGTACCTTCTTTTTCTGCTTGTTCTAGTGAATGTTTCCTTACAAAATTAGATTCCAATGGTTCATCAGCTTCAGCTGCTAATTTAACTGCCTGATCTATTAATGCCATTTGATTGATAAATAGATCTCTAAAAACTCCTGAACAGTTAACTACTACGTCTATTCTTGGCCTACCTAATTCTTCTAAAGGAATTAATTCTAGTTTGTTAATTCTACCAACAGAATCTGGTTTTGGTTTTACCCCAACAAACCATAAGATTTGTGCCAGTGATTCTCCATAAGTTTTGATGTTATCAGTACCCCATAAAACACAAGCTATTGTTTCAGGCCAAGTTCCTTGCTCTTCTTTTTGTCTTTCAATTAATTTGTCAACAACAGACTTGGCTGCTGCAACTGCTGCTGTAGTTGGGATTGACTGAGGATCAAGTGCATGGATATTTTTACCACTAGGCAAAACACCTGGATTTCTTATAGGATCTCCACCTGGTCCAGGTAAAACATAATTTCCATCTAGTGCTTTAATTAGGCTATCCATTTCTTTGTCAGCACAGACCTGTTCCAGACAGAAAAGTAAGTAATCAAATAATTTATTTAATTCCTTCTGATTAACTTCATTAAATCCATTTAATCTGCAGATTCTTAGCCAAGGGGTAGGTAGATTTAGACCAAAAACTTTAAGTAAATCGAAAAGTTTGGAAAGTAGTGATTTTTCTAAATAAACTCTTCCATCAACAATTTTTAAAGAGTTGACCATCGCAAAAATTGACTCTCTTGATGTCTTTATAATTTTTTCATTTAACTCTACAAATTTAAGTTCACCTTTATTATTACCATCATAAATTTTTTCAATAGTTAGACCCATGGATTCTGCGAGTAATCCGGGAAGAGATCTTAATCCTTCTTGTTCTCTCTCTAAAGATGCAATATTTACAAGTGTTGCAACAGCTTCTTCTGCTGTTGGAGCTTCTCCAATAGAATGAAGACCGCATGGTAACAATCTACTTTCGATTTCCATCAACTGTTTATAGACATTACCAACAAATAAATCTCTCTCATCTATTGAAAGTTCCTCTACGTCTTTTGAGGGAAGCTCTACATCTTTATCAATGTTACATTGTTTAGAAGTCTCAACTATTGCATTAACAATTTGAATACCTCTGCTATTTTCTCTTAATTGTTGATAAGAACCAACCAGTTCACTTAGTTCTTTGAGCCCTTTGTAGAGTCCTGCATTTTCCGCTGGAGGAGTCAGATAACTAATAGTTGAAGCATATCCTCTTCTCTTAGCAATTGTTGCTTCCGATGGATTATTTGCAGCATAGTAATACAAATTAGGCAATGATCCAATGAGAGAATCCGGATAGCAAGTTTCACTCATGCCCATCTGCTTCCCCGGCATAAATTCAAGTGAGCCGTGAGTTCCAAAATGAAGAACAGCATCAGCTCCCCAGATTTTTTCTACATAAGTATAGTAAGCAGCAAAACCATGATGAGGACTAGCACTTCTTGAATAAAGCAATCTCATGGGATCTCCTTCATAACCGAATGTAGGTTGAACTCCTATAAAAACATTTCCAAAATGTTTTCCATAGATAAGAAGGTTTTGTCCGTCACTATTAAGGTTTCCAGGAGGTTTACCCCAATTTTCTTCAAGTCTTTGTGAATATGGTGTGAACTCTTCGTATTCTTTTACTGACATCTTATGAGCAATATTTAATTCTGGAGAGCCATCCATCGCTTCAGGGTTGTTAATTACTTTTTCCATTAATTCTTTTGAATTACTTGGAAGTTCATCTATTTGATATCCTTTTGATTTCATTTCAAGAAGTACTCTATAAATTGAACCAAAAACATTTAAGTATGCTGCCGTACCAACATTCCCTTTGTCTGGTGGAAAACTAAATACTGTGATGGCTAATTTTTTTTCCTTTCTTTTTTTAACTCTTAAAGTTGACCATTTTATTGCCCTTTCAGCTATTACATCAACTCGATCTTGGAGTGTATGCGCCTTACCTGTAGCATCATCGCGACCTGAGAGAATAATAGGTTCAATAGCACCATCAAGCTCTGGAATTGCAATCTGAAGTGCTACCTGAACAGGGTGTAAACCTAAATCACTATCTTCCCATTCTTGTGTGGTTTGGAAGACTAATGGAAGTGCAACCATATAGGGTCTGTTTAACCTTTTTAGGGCTTCAATAGCTTTAGGATGATCTTGTCTTGCTGGTCCACCAACTAATGCAAATCCTGTTAGAGATACAACTCCATCTACTATAGGTTGATCCTTATTTATAGAATCATAATAAAATTCATTAACTGGTTTAGAAAAATCTAGACCTCCACAGAAGATAGGTAGTACTCTCGCACCTCTGTATTCCAATTCTTGAATAACAGCAACGTAATGAGCATCATCTCCCGTAACGATATGACTCCTTTGAAGCACTAAGCCAATTGTTGGAGTTTTATCATCTTTAGGATTTATATCTTTTCTATTATTTTCCCAATTTTGATATTCTTTAAGACTTTCAAACATGCAAGGAGCAAGAGGATGCCAAATTCCTAAATCTGGGAATGTTTCAGGATCTTGTATTTTGAATTCTTCTATTTGATCTTTTATGATCTCTGAAACAGCGTACTTTTCAGAAATCATTAACAAAAAGTTTTTTAAGTTCTCAGTGGTACCACCTAACCAGTACTGAAAACTCAGAATAAATGTTCTAGCATCTTGAGCTTTTTCTACTGGTAGATATTTAAGTATTGAAGGTAGTGTATTTAATAACTTCAACATTGAATCTTGGAAGCTTGCTCCATCAGATTCTTTTTTCTTTTTTATTAAATCTCCAATAATACTTTTAGATTGACCAAGTTGGGCCATACTAAATGAACCTAGCTTATTTAATCTCATTACCTCTGGCATGGAGGGGAAAACAATTGATGCTTTAAGTTTGTCTTTAAATGGAGATACTGCATCAACCACTTTTTGAGCAAGGTCTTCTATGAAAATTAGAGAAGCAACGAATATATCTGCATTAGCTATATCTTCTTTGAAATCTTCAAAATTACTATCATTCCTAAGTTCTTCAATCAGATAGCCGCTAAGGTCTATACCTATTGGCCCATTCATCTTATTTATTGACTTTGCAGCTTCCGTTAAGGAATTTTGGTATTGTGGCTCAAGGACAACATAAACTGCTTTTATTACAACTTTGTGTTTGTTATCCTCAACAGGAGATACTCTGCGGTTTGCTGAGCGGACCTGCGTAAACATTGATTTTCTTTAAGTATTTCTACCAGCCTACGAATGAAAAGACGTTATTGTGTGCAATATAAATAGCGTGTAACAACCTTTAAAAAAAAATTTTTAAAAAAAATGATTGAAAATTCTAAAAAACCCATACCAGTACTAGTTTCCGGAGCTCTAGGCAGAATGGGTAGCGAAGTTGTTAATACTGTATTAAATTCTACAGACTGTGAACTTGTTGCAGCAATCGACATAAACGAAAAGAACAATGGCTCAAATATTTCTGAATTATTGAAGGTAAAAAGTTGTGATGTTTTTGTTTCAAATGATTTTGAAGGAACTTTATGTTCAGTTAGTCAAAATTATAGAAATGAAAATAATAAACCTGTCCTTGTTGATTTTACTCATCCTAATTCTGTATATGAAAACACCAGATCAGCTATTGCATATGGTGTATCACCAGTAGTAGGAACTACAGGTCTAAGCCCTTCGCAAATACAAGATTTGTCTGTTTTTGCTCAGAAAGCATCGGTTGGTTGTGCAATAATTCCAAATTTTTCTGTAGGTATGGTTCTTCTTCAGCAGGCGGCATCGGTAGCTGCGAGGTTTTATGACAATATTGAATTAATAGAGATGCATCACAATCAAAAAGCTGATTCTCCTAGTGGGACATGTATAAAAACTGCAGAGATGATTGAAGAATATCCAAAGAAATTTAATCAGAATTTAGTAAAAGAGTCTGAGTCATTGAAAGGTGTACGAGGTGGGCTCAGAGATTCAGGAATTAATATACATTCTGTACGATTACCAGGATTACTCGCTCATCAGTTAGTAATTATGGGATCTCCAGGTGAAACCTACACTATTAAGCATGACACTATTGATAGAAAGGCATATATGCCAGGAGTTTTACAGGCTATTAAAAAAATTGGTAATTATGAAACTTTAGTTTACGGACTTGAAAAATTAATTTTTTAAAATGTTAATTCCAATTAATTCAAGTCAAATTTCAAAACTTATTCCTGCAGTTGGTACAGGAAGTCAATTTAAGTACGCATTGGGAAATCCGAGAAAAATTCTTCAAAGAGTAATAGTTTCTTCAATTGGTGGATTTATCTCATTAATTATTAGTTCGACTGGAGATCAAACTAATAATTTCTGGTTATTCCTCTGTGTAGGTTTCTTTTTGTATATCATCTGGGGCCCAATTCTTGAATCAAGTAGAAAAAATTTGCAATTAAGAAAATATAAATTTTTCTCTATATTTGATGGATATATATCAGATATCTATAAAACAGAAAAGATTGAAAGTTCAAGAGAACAATCTAATAGGCAAGGTCGATTAGAAGTTATCGAAAACAAAAGGACTTGGTTAGTACTTGAATTAGAAGATGAAGATGGTTATTTAGAAAAATTAAGTTTTCCTATGGAAAATAAGCACAGTCAAATTAGGGTGGGTTCGAGTATCAGATGTTTAATAACATCTGATAACCGTAATTTTGACAGAGATTTTTATTTGACCGATGCTTGGCTTCCTGAAATTAACTTATGGGTTGGTGAGTACCCCTATTTATTAAGACCAGCATTTGAGGAAATTTGCTATATTTATTTGAATAGATAGTTGATGCTTATATAATCTAATGAAAAATAAATTCAATTTTAAAATTGTTGGATCAGGCCCCACAGGTTTATTACTTTCAATTGCACTTTCTAAATTTGATTGCAATATTTTTTTAACTGATTTATTAACAAAAGATAGATTAATTGATAAAGATAAAACTTATGCAATTACTCACTCAACAAGAAAAATCCTATCTAAATTCAGACTTTGGGAAAAATTAGAACCATTTTTATTTGGCTTTGATACCCTTTCAATCTCAGATAGTGTAACTTCTGCTTTTACGAATTTATCAACTTCTGACTTAGATGATGATATAAGTTCTGCTGAAAATATTGGCTGGGTAGTTAAACATTCGGATCTCATGAACGTATTTTTTCAAGAGATTGATAATTATGAAAATATTTTTTTTATGACACCAAAGAGATTATTGCGTAAAAAAATATTATTTGATTATCAATTCTTTTCAACAGGAGCAAATTCTCTTGATAAAAAATTCTTAGATTTTGTTGATATAAAAAAATCTTATAGTCAGTCTTGTTTAACTTTTAAAGTTTCTCTAAGAGGTCATTGTGAAAAGCGTGCTTATGAAATTTTCAGAAAAGAAGGCCCACTTGCATTATTACCTTTGGAAAAAAACTTGTATCAAGTAATTTGGACTTCCAGTACATCAAAGGCAATTGAAAGGTTAAATTCTGACAAAAATTTTTTAATGGATAATTTATCAACAATCTTGCCAGATAAATTTAAGTTGGATCAAATAATTGGCGAATTTAATATTTTTCCTGTTTCATTATCCTTAAATTTACCAGTTTTTAATTTTAAAAAATTAGTTTTTGTAGGAGATGCATTTCATACATTTCATCCTGTTGGTGGTCAGGGTCTAAATACTTGTTGGAGAGATGTTAATACTATTTATGATCTTTTTAATAAAAATACTGCTATTACTAAAATGCAATTAATATTATTTAAATTCAAGTATTTTTCAAGCAGGATTTTAGATATTATCGTCACTATTTTTATAACTGACTCATTAATATCAATTTTTGCTAATAGAAACATTTTTTTATTTCCAATTAGGAAATTTTCATTTTTACTTTTAAATAAATTTCTTTTTACAAGAAAATTAGTCTTAAATCAAATGACTAAATCTCTCATTTATTCAAGTATTAAATAGATTTCATGAACAATCAGGTATCTAGAGAAATGATAATTTATTTATTTAATGTATTAGGTTTAGATGAATCTACTATTGAACTCGGTATAAAATTATCTATAAAAAATAACACTCCATTACCAATACTATTATGGAGTTATGGAATGCTAACTATTGAAGAACTAGATAAGTTATATTCATTTTTATTTCAAAAAATGGAATAATAATTCTGTTATAATTCGCTTATATCTTAATCGAGAACAATTACAGTTTTAACTAGAGGAAATCAGGTATCAAGAAAATCTATAGAGAAGCTTGATTTATTATTATTAATACTTGAAACTATTGACTTAAATGGTATCCAGTCCCTTTATGCCTTATCAAATAGACTTAATCTAAAAAAGGTTTTTCCAAATAAAGTGACCATTTGGAAATTAAGAAACAATAATCCATTGAGAAAATCTTATGTAACTAACAATATTAAACTTAACGAATTCGATGCCTTAATTAGGATTACAGTCGAAATGTCTAAATATTTATATCCTTATATTAGAGAGATACTGAAATCTAAAGAAGATATTGAAGAGAATTCAATCATTTGGAATGATTTTAACAAGAGATTTAATGAGTTAATTAAAGAGAGATTTAATATAGATAGTATGAGAGTGAAAAAGCTTTTAAATCAATCTGAAAATGATGAGATTATCATAAAATCTTTGCTTATCTTATCTTTTTGTATTTCAAATCAGGGTTATCAAAAGTTGAAGAATTTGTTATACGATTTTTAATATGATTCAAAATAAATTGTCATTTCATCAATCTTCAGCAAGTCTCGAAATAATTGGATTGCCAGATTATTCCAATAATGAAAATAAAGATCAAATATCTATAATTTCTCAATGGAAATTAACCATACTTGATAA
Organism: Prochlorococcus sp. AH-736-N03; assembly: GCA_028140765.1. Taxonomy (GTDB): domain Bacteria; phylum Cyanobacteriota; class Cyanobacteriia; order PCC-6307; family Cyanobiaceae; genus Prochlorococcus_A. Next base: position 12,440 of record JAOIOX010000013.1, read on the forward strand.
ACCACTTATTGAAGGAAAAATTGAACATTTAGGGCCTATTATGGATGCTTTTTATATTTATTCAAATCTTTTAATCAAAGACGAAATCCCAATATATGAGTCCAAATTAATTGATATTAACGCTGAAAATCTCCACACACATAATATTGTTCTCAAGAGCTCTAAACCAAATGTAAAGCCTTTAGTTTTAAAGATTGGTAATTCATTGCTTTCAGATACCATAAATTGTTTTGATCAGTTAAATGAATCGCCAAAAGTAAGAATTAAAAAAACTGATATTCCTACTAACATTTCTAAAAAATTAAGATTTGGGTTAAATAAAAAAGTTAAATTTTTCAATTTCTTAATTCCACCGTTTATTGCAATTTGCTCTTTAATTCTATTCTCTTCTTCTTTTATTTATTTTTATAGTCCTTTTGAAAATATAGAAGAAAAAGAACTAATAAATCCTGAATAAAGCGCAATTAGCATCTTAAATACAAAAGCGATACTATAGGTTAATTTCTTTTCAGAGTTATTCAAATTTATTCTTTGGGATTTGATTTATGGCAGATTTAAACATTCCAAATTTGAATATTAAAACTGAAAAATATATTTTTAAAAATAAATTAAATTTAAGAAGAAAATCTAAAAAAAGACTATTTACTGAAGCTTTTATTTTGTTTATTTTGAGTGTTTTATTAGTTTATATAAATTATTTAATTCCTAATAAAAATTTGCTATTACAAAATCTACCTTCGACATTTAATAAAACTTTTTTATTATTAATTAACCTCTTTTCATATCTCTATGAAATATTTTTGGTGGTTTTTATTCTTGTGTCTTCTTTTACTGCTCTTATTTTAATGATAGGTTCTTTTTATAGGTTATTTAAAATCTTTAAGAGAAAGTCAAAACAAATTGTTTATAAATAGTTTCAAATAGGTTGCATTAGGCCACCGCTTCCTGAATCAGAATCATCATCATCATTTTCCGTCTCTTCTCCAAATAATGCAAATATCCCAAGTACAATTGATGAAAGAATAATTGATAGGGGTAAAATTGAAGTTTGGATTCCGACGTCTATATATTCACCCATAGTATAAAAAATTTTTATAAACCTAACCGAAATCAAACTGATTCGCGGATTTTAAATTATTATTTAATAATTTATTCTTTTTTAATAAGTTCTTTATCGAAATTCTTTATTTCTCTTTCAAAAGACCCGAACCACGACATTAGTTGATCAATTTGGTTTTGAATTTCAGTTGCACCTAAACCCCGTATAGTGATTATTGATAATTGCTCGCCTTCATTAAAATTAAATTTATTTTGAACACTACTTGCTAAAGAATTTTTAAGAATTTTAAAAGTAGAATTTTTTAATTTTGTCTCTATCAAGATATTTGGCTTTTTGAGCTTGATCTTATTAAAACCACATTTTTTAGCTAGTAATTTTAGTCTCATTATCATAATTAAGGACTCAACAGGTTTGGGTAAGTTTCCATATCTATTCACCCAGTCTGTAGCTAATTCAGTTAATTCATCATTATTTGAACATTCAGTAGCAGATTTGTAAGCCTCAAGCTTCTCTTCTCTATTTAATATCCATGTTGCAGGTATAAATGCATTTATTGGTAGATCAATTTGAGTGTCGTTAACCTCAGGTATTTCTTGACCACTGATTTCTGAAATAGCCTCATGGAGCATTTCTATATATAAATCATATCCAATAGCATTAACCTTCCCACTTTGTTCTTCTCCTAATAAACTACCCACACCTCTTATTTCCATATCTTTCATTGCAAGTTGGTATCCACTTCCTAGTTCTGAAAAGTCTTTTATAGCTTTCAATCTTTGTTTTGCAGCGTCATTAATTTTATTTATATTTGGATAAAATAACCATGCATGTGCTTGTACACCGCTTCTACCAACTCTTCCTCTAAGTTGATAAAGTTGTGAAAGGCCAAATTTGTGAGAATCTTCAATAATAATTGTATTTACTTTAGGAATGTCTAATCCACTTTCAATTATCGTTGTGCATATCATTAGATCTACTTCTCCATTATTAAAGGCAATCATTGCATTTTCAAGCTCTGTTTCGTTCATTTGCCCATGAGCAACAATAAATTTTAAGCTTGGAAACATATCTTTTAATTTGTTTACTGCTTGATCAATATCAGAAATTCTTGGAAGAACATAAAAAATTTGACCTCCTCTATCAAGTTCTTGATTAATGGCAGTTCTTATGACATCCATATCTATTTCAGATAAATATGTTTTTATTGATCTTCTTGATGGAGGAGGAGTATTAAGTAAGCTCATTTGTCTTAGTCCAGATAAGCTCATATAAAGAGTCCTTGGGATTGGAGTTGCTGAGAGAGTTAAAACGTCTATGTTGGTTTTGATTTTTTTAATTTTCTCCTTTTGCCTTACTCCAAATCTTTGTTCTTCATCAATAACAAGTAGTCCTAAGTTTTTAATTTCTATTTCTTTGCCTAAAATTTGGTGTGTAGCTACAACTAAATCAATTTTGTTATTTTTCAAGCCTGCATAGATTTCCTTTCTTTCATTAACGGTTTTGAATCTATTGAGTAATGATACTTTTATTGGGTAGGGTGAAAATCTATTGTTTATTGTTCTCCAATGTTGCTGAGCTAGAATTGTTGTGGGTGCTAGTAATATTACCTGTTTACCTGATGTAATAGCCTTAAAAATAGCCCGAACAGCGACTTCTGTTTTGCCAAATCCTACATCTCCACAAACTAGCCTATCCATTGGCTTATCGCTTTCCATATCAGATTTTATTTCTTCTACAGCAGTAATTTGATCAGGTGTTGGTTGATAAGGGAATGATTCCTCTAATTCATCTTGCCAAGGACCATCTTCTGGGTAATTGTACCCCTTTAATTTTTCTCTCTTTGCATAAAGTTTTAAAATATCGACGGCAACTTTTTTGATTTGTTTCTTATTTTTATCTTTTATTCTTTCCCATTCCTTCCCTCCTAATTTATTTATTTTTGGTTTTATTTTTCCACTTGATCTATATCTGTTAACACTACCAAGTTGATCAGCGGCAACACTTATCTTCCCATCCTGATACTGAATGACTAAATAATCTCTTGAATCTCCAGTTATATTTATTTTTTCTATTTTTAAAAATTTTCCTATTCCATGATTTTTATGAACTATAAAATCACCGGGACTAATCTTATTTACATTTATATTTGAATTTACACTTCTTTTTTTTCTTCTTATGAAAACATTATTAAAAAGAGATTGTTGTGAAAATAATTCTTTATCTGTTATCAGGACAACTTTCCATATAGGAAGATAAAAACCTTCGATTTCGTAATTGTTCTTATTTTTTAAAATTAAAGGAGTTGAATTATTAATTGACTTAAATGCTTCATTAATATCATTGGGATTATTTAAGAAGTTTGTATTACATTCGTGCTCAAAAAGTAATGTCCTAGTTCTTAATGGCTGTGCTGATAATATCCATACTTTTTCATTATTTTTTATATTTTTATTTATATCATTGGATAATTTTCCTATATTTTTAGAGTATGAATTTATTCTTTTATCATTTAACAAAAACTTATTATCAATATTTACTTTAGATTCAAATTCATAAAATTTTATTAAATTAAAATTTCCTAGTGATTTTAATATTACGTCAAACTTTAAATGTAAATTAGGTTTAGCCTCTAAATTAATATCATTATTTTTAAGGTTCTCATTTAATTCATACTCACAATTATCAAAATTATTTTCTGAATCTAGATACCAATTATTTGCAAATTCCGTACAATCTTCTAATTCATCAATTACGAGAATTGTTTCCCTATCAATAAAATCTATTAAATTTGAGGGTTGTTTTTCAATTATTCCTAAATAACGATCAAGATTATTTTTATATATATCTTCTGAATTAAAAATACCGTTCTTAGAAAAATTATTTAACTTATCTTTTATTAGCAAATCAAATCCAGCCTGTATTATTTCAATATTATTGATACTTTCTAATGTTTTCTGTGTATGGGGATCATATTCTCTTATCTTCTCAATTACATTATCAAAAAATTCTAATCTTACAGGAAACTCATTATTGACAGGATAAATATCTATTATTTCACCTCTCCTACTCCAGAATCCCTCTGTTGAAGTTACATTGTCTTTCTTATAACCAAGCAAAGTAAGTTTATTCGCTAATTCTTGAATCTCGATTTGAAGCCCTTTTTGCAAATCTAACTTGTTTTCAATTAATAAGTTTTTATTTATTAGATGAGGTTGTAGTGATCTCTCTGTTGATATAACAATGTTAAGTTCATTTTTCTCTTTTTTTATTAATTTGGATAATACAGTAAGCTGACTAAATTCAATCTCTTTGGATTTATTAATTGATGAGTATGGTAAATTTTCTGTTGGAGGATAATATAAAACTGCTTTATCATTTATACTTTCAAAATAACCAATCCACTTGTAGGCAATTTCTACATTAGGACAAATTAATAATATATTTTTCCCCTCTTTTTTTGCGATGCTATTTAAGATTATTGATTTTGCATATCTACTTGAACCAACAATATTTAATTCATTATTTTTTGAAATTCTTTTTATTAATTCAGAAGTAATTTGTGAGTTAGAAATATAATCAACTAAAGTATTTAAACTCATTTATAGTTATCAATCTTGATTACAAATATCCGATACATTATATTAGATTTTATACTGATTGTGAATAATATTTGATGGATTCAGCTGCAATAAATTCTTTTATTCCCACACTAGATCAGGTAGATAGTTGGTACGAAATCTTTACCCTTTTACCAATATTAATTGCTCTAGAATTATTATTATCAGCAGATAATGCTGTCGCACTAGCTTCTCTTACTAAATCCCTTGACAGTTCAGATTTAAGGTCAAGAGCCTTAAATATTGGCATAACAATATCTTTATTATTTAGGATTATTCTGATCATATTATCTAATGTTCTTCTAAAGTTTATTTTTATTAGAGTTTTTGCTGGCTTATATTTATTATACTTATTCTTCTCAAATGTTTTTTTTAATTCAGATATAGAAACTACTGAAAATGGGACAGATAATAATAATAAAAATAATTTTAGGTTCTTAAGAGTTGTAGCGCTTCTTTCAATTACTGATTTTGCTTTTTCCATTGATAGCATAACTACTGCAGTAGCTATCAGTGATCAATACATATTAATTATATTTGGAGCAGTGATTGGAGTATTAGCCTTAAGATTTACATCGGGGATTTTTCTAAAACTTCTGGATATATTTTCGAGATTAGAAACAGCCGGTTATGTAGCAATTTTAATAGTGGGGATTAAACTTTTACTAAATACGTTAATTAAAGAATCTATTCTTCCAGACTATTATTTTTATTTTTTGATTCTTTTTGCTTTCATTTGGGGATTCTCTAAAAAAGAATCTAAAACTTAATCTGAGAGATATTCACCTACTGATGGCTTTAACTGTTGTATCAATTGCTTTTTGCTAGAAATGTTTTTGCCTTCAAGTTTTGCTTCTAACAAAATAATCGGATCAGTTTTAGTTGAAATTATTATCCCTTCATTTTCAATTACAGCAAGAATAATACCTGGTCTTGAATAATTGCTAATTAAAAGGTATTTTTCATTTTTAATCTCATCACTACTCAAAACTTTGATTTTAAGTATTTTTAGGTTCTTACCTCTAAAAGTTGTATTTGCTCGTGGGTATAATCCTTTTGTTTTTTGAGAAATTTCAATTGCCTCATCACCCCAATCAATTCTAAAGTCTGATTTTTCAATCATTCTTGCGTAAGTAATTTCTCTTCCAAGGGAATTTTGTTTCGTTAATTGAGCATTAGTATTTTTATAAATATTTTCTTCGAGTAGTGATGTGGCATTTAAAAATAATTTTGCTGATAAAATACTAAGTTTTTCCGATAGTGTATTTAAATTATCGTCATTACCAATTTTAATTTTTTCTTCCAATAATAAGTCGCCAGTATCTAGTCCCTCATTCATTTTCATAATTCCTACACCAGTAAATTCATCGCCTTTCATTAGTGACCATTGGATTGGGGCTGCACCACGCCATCTTGGAAGTAATGAAGCATGTGCATTCCAACATCCAAATTTTGGGATTTCCAATATTTCTTTGGGTAATATTTTCCCGTAAGCTATAACAATAAATAGATCACAAGATAGTGATTTAAGTTCATTTATAAAATGTATATTGTCCCTGATTCTTGATGGAGTATAAATTTTTATAGATTCTTGCTCGGCAAAGCTTTTAACAGGTGAGGATTTTAATTTGTTTCCCCTAGATCTTTTTTTATCGGGTTGGCTAACTACTCCAATTACCTCGTGCTTAGATTTAATAAAAATATCAAGGCTCGCAATTGAATATTCAGGTGTTCCCCAGAATATAATTCTCACGCGTCACCAGTTATTGATAATTCATCTACCCATATATGTGGAGAAATTCCACTTGTTGTTACTTTTTGGTTTGATTCAATATTTACTATGTTCTTCAAAAGATATTTGATATCCCCCGCTACAGTTGCAGATTCTATTGAGATTTTTTTACCGTCTTTATAGAGCCATCCATCAAATGGAAGAGAGAATGAACCTTGACTTGCTCTAACACCTGCATGGATTGCATTTAATTCTTCAATATAAACAAATTCCCCCTTATAAGTAGAATGATCTAATGAAGTTTTTAGATCTGAGTTTTCCTCTGATTTCTCAACTACTATCCAATCAGGAGATACTGAGACTTTTGATCCTAGTCCAGCGTGGCCTGTGGGCATTGTTTTAAATATTCTTGCAGTTGATTCAGAATGTATAAAATTTTCAAGTCTACCTTTGTTAATTAAACATAGTCTTTTGGTAGGAGTTCCCTCTCCATCAAATGGTGATGAAGAAATATTCTTTTCGTGAAGACCATCATCATAAACATTAAGTGCTTCTGTAGATAGTTTCTCTCCAATAGAATTTTTATTAGATAAACTAACCCCATCTAAAATGCTTCTAGCATTAAACATTGAACTAAAGGCATTAATGATCGTTAAAAAAGACTCAGGGGAAAAACATATTAAATATTTATGAGTTTTAATAGAAGAATAATTTAAATGAGAAATTGTTTTATTAGAAGCGTCTTTGATACACGACTCTATATCTATATCTTCAACTCCATATCCAAGTTTTACAGAACCTGAGCTACGAGGTTTCTTATTTTTTTCTTCTGCTCTTGCATATAAATAAAGTGCAGCTTGACTTTTGGTATAACTCCGAAAGGCTCCATCACTATTTCCATAAACTCTCTCATAAAAACTCTCAGATAAACCATTATACGGAACAGATTTTATCGATTCATGGCTTTCTAATAGCTTTACTTCCGCTTCTCTTAAAAGAGTAAGTAATTTTTTTATACCAACAGGATTTCTTTTTTTTGAGTCCTTAACTTCAATAGGATCTTTAGCTAGTGGTGAGAAATCTGTTCTTTCATTCTTGTTGCCAAAATCAGATGCAATATTTGCTTGATTTAGAGCTTTTTTAATACCAGATTCACTTATATCACTAGTTGTTGTAATGCCAACTAAATTAGATTCGTTCCAAACTCTTATAGTTAAAATTTGTTTTTGTGATGCCTTAAGTTGTTTAGCCTCACCTTTATCTACTTGCACAGAATAATCATTAGAAAAGCTTGCACCATAATCCCATTTTTTAAGATTTAGTGAATCTGCAGCTTCAGAGATTTGAGTTGTTATTTCTTTTGAATTCATATCCTATCTTCCGCCAACAGTGATTGAATCAACCTTAATATGAGGTTGGCCTACAGTTACGTTGACACTTCCACTGATAGATCCACAGAATCCAGGAGCTAATTCGAGGTCATTTCCGCACATTGATATTTTTGGCATAACCTCTTTAGCCTCACCAATCAAAGTTGCTCCCTTTACTGGATTAGTTAATTTTCCATTTTTAATAAGATATCCTTCTTCCACTGCAAAATTAAATTGTCCAGTAGCACCTACACTGCCACCACCCATTGATTTGCAGTAAAGACCATCATTAATACTATTGATTAAATCCTCTTTCGAGTGTTCACCTTTAGCTATATAAGTATTTCTCATTCGTGAAGCTGCAGCAAAAGAATAATTTTGTCTTCTTCCACTTCCTGTTCTTTTATGACCAGTTCTTAATTCACCCGCCCTGTCTGATATGAATTTTTTTAAAATTCCATCTTTAATAAGTATTGATTTTTCGGGTTCCATACCTTCATCATCTACTGATAATGAACCAAAGGATCCCTCTGAAATTCCTTCATCTATTGCTGTTACAGATTCATGTGCAATTTTTTCATTCAATTTATTCTCAAATGGTGTTGTTCCTCTCTCTATTTGAGTGGTTTCAAGTAAATGCCCGCAGGCTTCGTGGAATATAACCCCACCAAATTTATTAGCTAATACAACAGGCATTTGTCCCGCATCAACATAATCTGCATACAACATGTTCATTGAGCTTTCGAATACATCATTAGCTGCTTTTTCGTGATCCCATAATCTGAATTCATGAGGCATTCCTGACGATCCAAATCTTCTACTTCCACTAGATCTATATTGGGCATCACTAGCAATCACGTTGAGTCCAACTGTTTGATGCAACCTAATATCTGAGACATAGGTTCCATCGCTGGAGGCGATAATTACTTCTTGAAGATTTCTTGAGTAACTTCCTTTTCTAGTTATTATTTTATTATTTTTTTTAAGAGACTTTGTGCTGACTAATAGTTTTTCACTTATCTCATGAATCGATGGGACTTCATTAATCCAATTTTTCTTGGATAAACTATAGTCCCTATGTTTATCTAGACCGTTAAATACTTCTCTTTTTTTATCTGTTATGTCTAACATCTGAATAGCCTGAGATACCGAACTCATCAAGCCATTCTTTGTTAAATCATTTGTACTTACAAATCCATCCTTTTTACCTTTGAAGATTCTAATACCAGCACCTCTTCCAAATGATGGACTTACACTTGTAATGAAATCCTCTTCAGCTAGAACGCTTGAGTTGTCTGTATTCTCTATAAATATTTCTACAAAATCAGCCCCAAGTCCAATGCCATAGAAAATAATTTCTTCTAATAAATCTTTATTGCAACTACCAAAAATGATTTCATTTGGTTTGATTTGTGACGAGAGCATATGACTTTATAAATCTTCTCTGTATGAAAGATTATCTAATCGAAGGTTGGAAATCTTTGCTATCAAGAGGTTTTAATAAGTATAGTCTTAATAATTGGTAACCGTTTGATAAATATTTAGGTAATTTTTTAAGAGTTTTAGATACTTTATTTAGATCACTGCTTGCGATATCGGAAAGAATCTTATTATTCTCTACTATTTTATCTAATCTTCCATAAAAAGATTTATCATAAACGTCCATTACTACAGGGAAAACTCTAGCTGCCGTTTCATTTGTTTTATTAATAACAAACTGGTCGTAATCTTTGGCATCTAAACCTAGTGAACTGTAGAAATCTTTTTTAATTCCCAAATCCCTTGCATACATAGTTGCAAATACAGCTAATAGAAAAAACCTAGACCATAACTTGGATGTTAATGGAAGATTATTCAAAAAATATCTAAATCTATGGAAGTAGTCAAATAGTGGGTGTGTAAAGGTTGAGCCGCCAATGGTAATTTTTTGACTTAAAGATTTAACAGTACGTGGCTGTGCTTTCATCAGAGCATCAAAGAAATCCCCATGTCTATTTTCATCCTGACACCAATTTTCAAAATAATTAAAAAGTGGAAAAATTTTGCTATCTGGATTTTTTTCAAGATGCCTATAAATTGCAATGTATCTCCAATAGCCTATTTTTTCAGATAAATAAGTAGCGTAAAAAATACTTCTTGGTGGGAAATAGGTGTAATCCTTGTTTGCTGTTAAAAAACCTAAATCTAACTGTAATCCAAAATCACTCATAGATTTATTCAAGAAACCTGCGTGTCTAGCTTCGTCTCTGGCCATATGGGCAAAACATTCAGCAAGAAGAGGGTTTTTGTCTTTAATTCTTTTGCTAAGCTCCTTGTAAAGTAAAAAGCCTGAAAATTCTGATGTACAACTTCCTTCAAGAAAATCAACAAAAAGTTCTCTTGTCTCAGGATCTAACTTTTCGGCAGCCCCTTCAAATTCACTATTTCTTACAAAATGATGTCTATTATAGTCTTTCCTAAATTCCTCACATATCGCTTCTAATTCCTCTTCATTTATTGATAAATCCATATTTTCCATTGCCTCAAAGTCAGTTGTGTAAAACCTAGGAGACAAAATTGTTTCTTTTGCCGGTGCTTTTCCTCTATTTACTTCTTTTTTATTTGTAGATTCAATGGTTGATTGGGACATCTTTAACGGTTTTGTTATTACTATTATTTACTATTATTTGTATTTTCGAGGGAAAAGTTAACTTGGTGTTATTCTTTTTTTTAATTAACTCCTATCAATTTTTGTCCATTTAATCTCTGCAATACTCTTGATATGATTAATTTGAGGGTTATCCTTTTTTCGTCAATAAGAAATGATTCAATAATGCTAGGTGTTTGATTTGGTTTGGATAAAGAAATACTTTTTAAAGAACTTATGTCGTCCTTTTCAAAAGATAACCAAAAGTTGCAAGTATCTTTAATTTCACAATTAATAACCCAACATTTATCTCCCGCTATGGGTCTATTGGTGTTTTGGAGATTTATATTATTTATTTCTAATCCTCTTTGATTAATCTCTTCTACTAAAGAAGGAATTAGGTGAACATTGACAAATTCTTGAAAAGGCTTTTTCTCTATTGGGAGTTCTTTTTTTGGTTTTGGAATATTTTTAACGGGTATATCATTTCCATTTTTTATATCAACTTTAGGAGCAGAATTATTTTGAGAAATCGAATTATTTTCTTTAATATCTTGTACTTCTGATTTAGGTTCTTTTATTTCTTCAGAATTGGATTTAGTTGCATTGTCAGATATTTCATTAGTAGCTTTATTATTTGGTTCTAAGTTTTCTTCCATAAAAAATACTATTTGAAATCATTATAAATTAAAAAAAACCATTTTTAATTAATATATTTTCTACCAATCATTATTAGCATTATCCCAATCATCCATATTATCTGGATTTGAATAATTTAAATCTTTTTTTAAATTATTATCATTCATATTTTTGACTACTCTATAATTTACCGAAATTGTAGGTTGAGTTTCTCTAATGTCCCTTTGAGGTGGCATCTCAACGTTTGGTTCCATATTTTCATCATCATTAGGAGATACAAAATCATCCTCCACATTATCGAAAGTATTTTTTCTGAAACTTGTGAAAGTTATTGTTGTATTTAATAAAGTGCTTACAAATAAACCAGAAAAAAATGAAATACTGATTAACTTACCTATACTTACTTCTTGGAGTGTCCATTTGAAGTATCTAAATGAAGTCTTTTGATTATTATTTGTATATAATATAATTTGAAAAATTATTACTAAAAAAAGAGTTAATAAGTATTTTTTCTTAAACATAATTTTAAAAAGTTATCTTAAATTTTTTTGTTTAAAACTTCCATAAAATATTTTGTCAAAATTTAATTATGTTAATTCTAAATCAATTTGGTATTTAAGAATATCGACTTTTATTATTTTGACTTCTATTGGATCTCCAACTTTATAAGATTTTTTGGATTTTCTTCCAATTAATAGATTTTGCCTAGATCTATACTCATACCAATCATTATTAAGAGTACTGACATGTACTAAACCCTCTACATTAAGTTCTGATATCTCAACAAAGAAACCATATGTTTGAACTGATAATATAAATCCACTATAAATATTACCTAGCAATTTTTCTGCTTTTCTTACTTTTTTTATATTTATCATATTAGATTTATATTGGTTAACTTTGTACTTAAATTCATTTAGTTTATTTATTACAAACTTATTAAATAATATTTCTAGATTCTTTGAAATTGATGAATTAAATATATCCCAATTTACTAAGTCTAATGAATTACTTTCCGATATATTGATTGCATTAATACTAGTTTTCTTTGATTTCTTCCCATTTATTATCATATTAAAAATACAGTACTGGTTTAAAAGATTAGTGAAGTCAAATCCAGGAATTGTCCATGGAGAAATAAATAATTTCTCTGATTCATCATTATCAGGATTTTTAGATATCAAACTTATTTCATTGTCCTTAAATTCATTAATTAGAAGTTTATGTAAGATTCTTTTTTTATTATCATCGCCACATAATTTGATTACTTGATTAAACGTCAAATTGCCATCTTCATTAAGCTCTATATCGTTATCAATAAATTCTGAATATTTGATTATTTCATTTGCATTAACGTAATCTATTCCATTTGAGATGTATCCTGCACTTTTTAAGCCATATTGATTTGAATGTTTGAACCATATTAAATTAGCTTCATAAAGTATCGGTGAAAGGTATGTTTGGCAATCTTCTTTATTTAATGATTCAAAATATCCTTTTGAATATTCAGCTGGATTGTGAATATAAAATTCTTCTAGTGCTTCAATTTTATTAAGTGGTGCAGGAATTTCAACCTTACCCTCCAAAAGATGTTTTTGTCTGAATGAACATGAGATTTCAAGTATTTTATCTAAATCGTCAATATATTCCTTTATAGGTTTTAACACCCTAGAGGTTATTCTTGTTTTACTTTTTCTAGATAGAAGCTCGTCAGTATGATCATTTCCAACAATAAGAGAGCACTTTACTAAAGTAAGATGAAATGACCATTCAGTGATTTCATTATCACTATTTAAATGCAAACAGAGACTAATTGCTTCATTCTTTTCACCAAATTTAAATTCAGAATCAATTCTTATGGCTTCACTAAGGTAGTTTTGCCATTCATCTAATAAAGGTAATGATTCGAGGCTATTGGATAATATTTCAAGAGATTTATTCCTATTTAGATCTACTCTTTCTGCAAGATTATTTGTATGTATCCATAATTTAGTGATTTTATTTTTTTCTTGCTCTATATGAATCATTGGGAGCATTGGAGAATTATTAGAATTCCAACTTTTGAATAAATAAGAGTTTTTATCCGTTAGGTCTATCCTCTCCCTTTTTTCTAATTTTTTAGTTTCGATATGATTTAAATTGCATGATTTAACGATATTACTTTTGGATAAAACAAAGTCTGTATCATATTCCTCATTATTGTTTAGTTTTAGTTCTTGTATCACATGGCCTAGTCCTTCCTCTTGACCTATTGGAAATCTATCAATCTCAACTTTTACTATATTCTTATTTTCTGAATTGAAAGTATATTTTCTATTCTCTTTTGGAAGTTTAATTTTAGAAAGGATTCTGTCATCTATTGGGATTGCGTATACATCATTATTTATTATTTCAACTCTAGAAAGAAGTATTTGATTTGATCTTTCAAGGATACAATCAACTATACCCTCAGGTGATCTTCTTCTATAACCCTCTTTTATTATCCTAACTAATACTTTATCTCCATTCCATGCATAATTAAGTAGATTTTCTTTAATGTAGATATCTTCTTTGTCTTTCCCCCTCACAGCAAAGCAATAGCCCTTGCTACTACATCTTATTTTAGCGACAAAATGATCACTATCTTTTATGCAGGTATATTCATTCTCTTCATTTTTATTAATTATTTCAAGTTCTTCTAAAGCTGTTAAAGCAATATCTAATTTATCCTTATCAGATTTCTTTGTTAATTTTAATAATTTGCATAATTTTTTATATTCTAACCCCTCAGACTGATTAAGATTATCAATTATTGAAGATGATGTGAACATGATCTAAATGAAATTATGAATTAATTTAGAGGTATATACTTTATTATTACACCTTATTATCTAAGCTTAAAGCTAATTATTTTCTTTCTCTTCTTTTTCTTCTTTTTCGATAGTGAAAGAGTTGATAAAAAGCCTTATACCAATGATAAAAAATGTAATAGAGGCTATCGACTTAAGAACCACTTCAGGTACAAAACTTGAAATAGATCCTCCTGTCAAAGCTCCTAGTAAACTTGCAAAAACAAGTGCTGAGGAAGATCCAAGAAAAACTGCTAATGGTTTATTTGAAGTGCCGCTTATAGTTAAAGTAGCTAATTGAGTTTTGTCACCTAATTCAGCTATGAAAACGGTTAGAAATGTTGATAGTAATAAACTTATAACCATTTAGAAATAACTTTTGAAAGTTTCATAAGCTAAAAATATACTTATTAATATCATTAAAGCACCAGTAAATAAAGCAAATTTACTAGGAGATATTTTTTTTGATACCCATTTACCAATAAGAACTCCTACTATGCTAGAGCTTATTAATGCTAAAGAACTTCCAAGAAAAACAATTATTGGCCTACCTGATTCAGCAGAAAGCATTAACGTGGCTATCTGAGTTTTATCTCCTAGTTCAGCAATAAAAATTGTTGTAAAAGTCGTTATAAATATAGAAAAAAAACTTTTTTCTAAATCGGTTTCTTTTTTTTCTAATTTACTATTCATTTTCCTGAAATAGCAATTCTAAAAGTTTTCATCTCTTTACTTTGGTACCCATAATTAGATGATATATGTTGTTTGCAGCATTCTATTAAAAATTTATCACCAGATTTCAAATACCCTTTAAATGCAGTTGAAAATTCACTTACCCGGCAAAAATGTGGTCTGGTTTCATAAATTAAGCATTTTTTATTATCTCTGTCCAAGTTTTTACACCAACCGTCTTTAGCCGTCATGGAATTTATCAAAGCTATATCTTCTTTGTTAAGTTTGTCCGCCAAATCGCTTCTCTCTTTCAAGTCGAATTTACAACAAGCTCCGCAATTTTCTATACATGTCCATGATTTCATAATTTAATTCAATCTTGTTACGTATCAGTACAGTTTCTTCATTTATTTGTAAAAATAGTATCACAAAACATATTCATTAATTATGGCAACACTTATTCCTTTGGCTGTAGTTGCGTTAGCAGGACCAGCAATAATTGCTCTTGTATTTTACCGTAAATAAAAGAAATTCTTTTTGGTGACGTATCTGGAGGGTGTTTATTGGGATTTAGATGGTACCATCGCAAATACTGAATTAGAAGCTCATTTACCTGCTTTTAATAATGCTTTCAATGACATTGGTATCAATTGGAGTTGGGATACTAATAAATACATAAAACTTTTAAAGATAAATGGGGGGAAAAATAGGATTGCTTATTACGCTAAATCGAATAATGATGACTTCTCAGAAGATTTAATTCTAAAAATTCATGAAACTAAGCAGTTTCATTATTCAGAAATTATAAAAAAAAATGTCGTTAGTTTCAAAACTGGTGTTTTTAGATTAATAAATGAATTACATAAAAA
>JAOIOX010000014.1 GCA_028140765.1 Prochlorococcus sp. AH-736-N03
TTTTTGTATATTCTCAAACCAGGTTTACTAACTCTTTGCATAGATCGGATAGTAGGAAATTTGTTTTTACCACTATATTTGAGACCGAGTATTATTTGTGATTTATAACCTTCACCTTCCTCATTTATATCAGAAATGAATCCCTCTTTTTGAAGCACTTTGGCGATACTTAAGGACATTTTTGAACATGGGATTGTTGTGGTTGTATGCTTTTTTTGACTCGCATTTCTAATTCGAGTAAGCATATCTGAAATAGGATCGTGATTTGACATAGTTTTTAATTTAATTCTTACTAAAAGGCATTCCTAACTCCTGCAAGAGAGCTTTACCTTCTTGATCTGATTTTGCACTAGTGACAATAGTTATATCCATACCTCTTATTGAATCTATTTTATCAAAAGAGATTTCAGGAAAAATCAATTGCTCTTTCACTCCAACGGTATAATTCCCTCTCCCATCGAAACTTTTTGGATTAACTCCTCTGAAGTCTCTTATTCTTGGTAAAGCTAGATTAATAAATCTCTCCAAAAAGGAATACATCCTGTCTCCTCTCAAAGTAACAGTACAACCAATAGGCATACCTTCACGAATTTTAAAACCTGCGATAGCCTTCTTAGCCCTAGTTACAAGAGCCTTTTGTCCTGTAATTGTTGCAAGTTCGTTTAAAGAGGCTTCTAGAGCTTTCGAATTTGAAGCTGCCTCACCAAGACCTCTGTTGACGTTGACTTTGACAACTTTAGGTACTTGATGAATATTTTTAAGACCAAGGTCCTTTAAAAGTTTTGGTCTTATTGATTCTTTGTAGCGATTTTTTAGAGTCATAATTTTTTTGTTAATTCTGGTCTTTGTCAGAATTGATAAATTAGAAAAAGTTGAAATCGGGTTTCTGATGAAAAATTAATCAATTACTTCACCAGTTTTCTTCAATCTTCTTTTCTTAACCCCCTCTTTATCAATGAAGTATTCAATCTTACTTGTAAGATTTTTATCCTTTGAAAAAAACATTACATTTGATGCATGTAAAGATGCTTCTTCTGTAAGTATTCTTCCAGTTTCTCCTTCCTGAGTTGGTTTTACATGTTTGGTCCTAAGGTTAACTCCCTTTACAACTACTCTATTTTCAAGAGGGATAGTTTTTAAAACCTCACCAGTTTTCCCTTTGTCCTTGCCATTAATTACTTTTACCAAATCTCCAGTTTTGATTCTCATTTTTATTTTTTGGAAATTTTTCTTTTGCTTTAATGAATCCAACATTTAAATCACCTCCGGAGCAAGAGATACAATCTTTGTATAATTTTTATCCCGCAGTTCTCTAGCCACAGGACCAAAGACTCTGGTACCTTTTGGATTCTTATCTTCATTAATCAATACTGCCGCATTGTCATCAAATCTGATTGAATTACCAGTATTTCTTCTTAATGTTGCTTTAGTTCTGACGATAACAGCTTTAACAACTTCAGATTTCTTAACCCCCATGTTAGGAAGAGCATCTTTTACAGTTGCTACAATTACATCTCCGACATGCGCATACCTTCTATTGGAACCTAAAACCCTAATACATTGAAGTCTTTTTGCTCCGCTATTATCGGCAACTGTTAAATAAGTTTCTTGTTGAATCATTTTTTAACCTCCTTAGCCTGAATTGTTTTATTGAGAATCTCTTCTATTGCCCATCTTTTATGAGCGCTGAGCGGTCTGGTTTCTCTAATTTTAACTCGATCACCTAAAACACATGTATTTTCTGGATCATGCGCCTTATATCGTGTAGTTCTACTTACAATTTTTTTATAAGTGGGATGTGGATATCTGTTAATAACAGCAACAACAACTGTTTTATCCATTTTGTCGCTGACAACAGTACCAATTCTTTCTTTAAGTGCCATAACTAATAATTAATCAGAAGTAGTTTTAGAAGCAGATTGACTCTTACTGAGAGTTAGTAATTGCGCAACTTGTTTCTTGAGGATTTTAAATTTATGAGTTTCATTGAGCTGTCTAGTAGCTTGCTTGAATCTCAAATCAAAAAGATCTTTTCGTAATTGATCAATCTTTTCAGTAATTTGATCAGAATTTAATTTTTTAAATTCTTTAAGAGACTCTGAGTTTTTCATTGTTTAACCTCCTCTTGAGATTTTTTACTATTTTTTGTATTTTCTTGGGAGGAAACTTCTAGATTTTTATCACTGGAGATAAATTTAGTTTTTACAGGAAGTTTGTATTGAGCAAGACGCATAGCTTCCTTTGCAATTTCCTCAGTGATATCCTCACCACCCATTTCAAAAAGTATTCTTCCAGGTTTTACAACTGCGACCCAAAACTCTGGATTACCTTTACCAGAACCCATTCTGGTTTCGGCAGGTCTCATGGTTACGGGTTTATCAGGAAATATTCTTATCCAGATTTGACCACCACGTTTGATATATCTAGTCATAGCTCTTCTGCTTGCTTCAATCTGACGCGCAGTTACCCAGCCACAGTCTTGAGCTTGGAGAGCAAATTGACCGAATGCAATAGTATTACCTTTTGAGGCTACACCCCTCATTCTGCCTCTATGTTGTTTACGGAATTTAGTACGTTTTGGACTAAGCATTTTTATACCTCCTATGAATTCTCATTTGAACGATCCTCAAATTGCTGAGGTCTTCTACTAGCTTTCCTCTTAGGGCTAACACCCACAGGGATAGTTTGTTCTTCTTTAGGGAGAACTTCACCTTTGAAAACCCAAACTTTAATGCCTAGAACACCGTAAGTTGTATTAGCTTCACGTGTTGCGTAGTCAATTTCAGCTCTCAAAGTATGTAAAGGTACTCGACCTTCTCTAGTCCATTCAGTTCTAGCTATTTCAGCACCATTTAACCTTCCCCCAACTTGAATTTTAAGACCTAGAACTCCAGCCCTTTGAGCCCTTTGTAAGGCCATCCTAATAGTTCTTCTAAAGGCGACTCTTTTTTCTAGTTGTTGAGCAATATATTCAGCTAGTAAAAAAGCATCAGCATCTACGCGTTCAACTTCAACAACGTTTATTCTGACTTGCCTTGTTCTATCTCCTATAGTTTTTTGAATGCCAGATCTTAATTCTTCAATACCACTTCCTTGTCTTCCAACTATAACTCCTGGTCTTGCTGTTTTTAATTCAAGTTCCAGTTGGTCAGCTTTTCTTGCTATTAAGACATCACTAATTCCTGCTGCTCCATATTTTTTTTGTATGAAGGTACGAATTTTAAAATCTTCTTGGAGAAGAATTGGATATGTTTTAGAAGTAGCAAACCACTTGGAGCGATGCTCTTGTGTAATTCCTAATCTTAGTCCAGAAGGATGTATTTTATGTCCCATTAGTTTTGTACCTCCGCATTAGTTTGAGTAGGAGCAGACTCAACAGAAATACTGATGTGGCAAGTCTGTTTTTTAATTGAAAAAGCTCGACCTTGAGCTCTGGGTCTATACCTTTTCATTACTGGGCCACTATTAGCCCATGCAGAGGAAATAACTAGGGTAGATGGATCCATTCCAAGGTTATGTTCTGCATTAGCAACAGCAGATCTTAGAACTTTAGTAATGGGGTCTGTAGATCTGTAAGGCATAAATTCCAACATAATCAATGCATCTCTATAAGATCTACCCCTTATCTGATCCAAAACTCTTCTCACTTTAGAGGCTGATCCGCGAACATAATTCCCATGAGCAATTGCTGTTTTTGTTGTTTCAGGTGTTTTTGTCATGATTTTGCTCCTTTCTTATCTCTTATATGACCTCGGTAAGTGCGTGTAGGAGCAAATTCACCGAGTTTATGACCAATCATTTGTTCAGTAATAAATACTGGAATGTGAGTCTTGCCATTATGTACAGCGATTGTGTGACCGATCATTAAAGGTAAAATCGTAGAGGATCTTGACCAAGTTTTTATAACAGACTTGTCATTATCAGTATTTTGTTTTTCTACCTTCTTGAGCAGGCTATCTGCTATAAAAGGTCCTTTTTTTAGTGAACGTCCCATGATTATGAAATAGAAATTGAAATAATAAATGAAGTAATCAAGAGTCTCTTCCTCCTCTACTTCTCTTAGAAACGCGACGGCGTCTTCGAACAACTAATTTATTACTTGGTTTGTTCTTTTTACGTGTCTTTAATCCAAGAGCTGGTTTACCCCATGGAGTAACTGGGCCTGCTCTACCAATTGGGGCTTTTCCCTCTCCTCCTCCATGTGGATGATCACATGGGTTCATTACACTACCTCTTACTTGAGGCCTTCTGCCAAGCCATCTTCTTCTTCCTGCTTTACCTAAGCTAGTATTTCTTATTTCAGAATTCCCAACTTCTCCAAGAGTTGCATAGCATTCCTTTCTTACAAGCCTTACCTCGGTAGATGGGAGTTTTAACGCAACATAATCTCCCTCTTTTGCCATAACTTGAGCACTAGCTCCTGCAGATCTAACCATCTGAGCACCTCTACCCGCATATAACTCAACACAATGAACACTAGATCCTAATGGCATAACAGAAAGTGGCATTGCATTTCCATCTTCAATTGGAACACTTTCTCCAGATATAACGTTTTGTCCAACTTTTACTCCTGCTGGAGCGATAATATATCTTTTTTCCCCATCTTCGTAGAATAAAAGTGCCAACCTAGCATTTCTATGAGGATCATAATGTATAGCTGCAACTTTAGCGTTGATGTTTCTTTTATCTCTTCTAAAGTCGACTAATCTATATTGCCTTTTGTGACCACCTCCACGATGACGACAAGTTATAACTCCACGATTATTCCTGCCTTTAACTCTATGTTTTGGAACTATTAGTGATCTTTCAGGTTTTGCACTCGTGATTTCACTAAAGTCAGTAACTACTCTCTGCCTAGTGCCAGGTGTATAAGGTTTAAATTTACGTATTGCCATGATTAAAACTCCTTAAGATTCTGGAAATAGTTGGATTTTGTCTCCTTCAGCAAGACGTACAATTGCCTTCTTGACCTGAGAACGTTTACCGGAAAATTTCCCGACTCTTCTTGTTCTCCTAGGAGGATTCATAGTGTTAACTCCTATGACTTTAACACTGAACAAGGCTTCAATGGCTGCCTTTATTTGTGGTTTAGCCGCTCTATGATCTACTTCGAAAGTATATTGGTTAAGATCTAGTGCATTTGTAGCTTTTTCAGTAATCACTGGCTTTCGTATTACATCGGCTAAACGAGAATCGAATAATTTACTCATGATGCATAAACCTCCTGGATTTTATCTATCGCTGATTGACCTATTACCAATTTATTGGCATTGAGAATATCAAATACATTTAATTGATCGGCGGCGATTAATTTTACTTTCTCAATATTATTAATGGATTTTTTTATAATATCGGAAGGACTATCAAGAATAACCAAAACTTTTTCAGTTTTTTGTATACCTAATCGAGCAAGGCCATTGATGATATCACTTGTTTTAGGCTGCTTTAAAGTAGATCCAAAATCTTCAACAGCCTTCATATCAGATACTCTGGACATAAGAGCTGTTCTAAGAGCTAATCTACGTTCCTTACGATTCATATCAAGATTGTAAGAACGTGGCTTCGGTCCAAAAATGATTCCACCACCAGGTCTTAAAGGTGTCCTTATTGATCCTTGACGAGCTCTTCCTGTACCTTTCTGTTTGTATGGCTTTCTACCGCCCCCGCGCACTTCAGATCTTGTCAAAGTTGATGCTGTCCCTTGTCTTTTATTTGCTAACTGCCTAAGGACTGCTCTATGGATTAAGTCTGCAGAAGAAGTTTCTTTAGCAACTGCTAAATCAAGAGTAACTTTGCCTGACTTTTTACCATCCCACTTTATAGTTTCAAGTGTTGTCATGATTTTTCACCTCCTTTTTTGCCTACAACATTGTTTGGCTTAATGTTTACAATTGAGCCGGGCTTACCTGGAACAGAACCCTTTACTACAAGCAAATTTTTCTGATCATCAATTTTTAGAACTAACAAACCTTTTGTAGTTATCTGTTTTCCTCCATATCTTCCTGCCATTCTTTTCCCTGGATAAATTCTGCCTGGAGTTGTTCCTGCTCCTGTAGATCCTGGTGCTCTATGATTTTTTGAACCATGACTCATTGGACCTCTGCTAAAACCATGTCTTTTCTGGTACCCTGCAAAACCTCTACCCATAGATTTACCACTGATATCAACCTTTTGACCAACCTCAAAGTTTTTTACAGTTATTTGATTGCCTATTTCATAAGATGTAGTTTCTTCAACCCTATATTCTTTCAAATGCTTTAAAAGTTCTTCACCAGATTTCAATAAATGTCCCTTTTCCGGTTTGCTTACATGCTTCTCTTTAGACAACCCGTAACCTATCTGAACGGCAGTGTAACCATCCAAAGCGGTAGTTTTTAATTGAGTGACACGGCAAGGACCAGCCTCTATGAGAGTAACTGGTACCGAATTACCTTTATCATCGAAAAGTTGGGACATGCCCAATTTCTTTCCTAAAATTCCGATAGACATAAGACTAAATTAGGCTAGCTCGTAATAATTTTTAAATTATCTAAACCCTTAGGTTATTAAGGTGAAGATAATAAAAAAACAATCAGTAAGGTCGAGACTTATCTGAAATAAAAGATAGTTTCTCTCGGGATAAACCCACCTGAGTTTTTTAACGAAACGCTAAAAAATGTGAAATTTTCAGAGGCTCCGCTAGCTTGCGAGCTTAAAAATTCACTGAATTACAATTGTACATCATCAAGTACCATAAAATAAAATAAAATAGAAATAAAGGAAATTTTTATGCCATTACTTCTCTCAGGGAAAAAGTTTCATAACGATTTAAAAACTAACAAATGTCTCGCAATATTTGCTCCTCTTGAAGGTGGTTATGAAACTCGTCTTTTGAGGAGAATGCGAGCCAAAGGCTTTAAAACTTTTATAACTTCAGCAAGAGGGCTTGGAGATCCAGAAGTTTTCTTGCTCAAATTGCATGGCGTTAGAGCACCTCACCTTGGTCATCAAAGTGTAGGAAGAAACGGAGCGCTTGGGGAAGTTCAACAAGTAATCCCCCAAGCTTCTGAGTTATTTAATGAAAATGATAAAAATAAATTACTTTGGTTATTAGAAGGTCAAGTATTATCTCAATCTGAATTAGAGAGCTTAATAGAGATTTGCACTAACGATAATAAACTAACAATAGTTGTTGAAATGGGGGGTTCAAGAAAACTTGAATGGAAACCATTAAGTAATTATATTTTGGATGAATTTGAAAGTTAAATTGTTTGATTAAAACCAAGAATAAAAAAGATAAATGGATTAAGTTAATTTGTGGTGCCAGTAATGAAGATATTGTTGCCATAGAAGATTTATGTGCAATTTATACTGCTGCTGGTGTCGACTACATAGATGTTGCAGCAGAAGAATCTATAGTTTATGCAGCAAAAAGAGGAATCAATTGGGCAAAAAAAGTCTTTAAAAACTCCCCTGGATTAATGATAAGTATCAGTGACGGTAATGATATCCACTTTCGCAAAGCAAAATTTGATCCTTTAAAATGTCCTCCCAGTTGTCCAAGACCATGTGAAAAAGTATGCCCCACCTTTGCAATTGATAATTTCGGAGTTAAAGAGAGTAAATGTTATGGATGTGGAAGATGTTTAAATAGTTGTCCTCTAAATCTAATTAGTGAATATGAATATAATTTGTCAAAAAATGATTTAGCATCAACACTTCAAAAAATAAGGCCTAATGCAGTAGAAATTCATACAGAAATCAATCGCCTAGAATCTTTTACAAAAGTTGTAAGTATCCTTAAAAGTTCTGGAATGCAATTAGACAAGATATCTATTAGTTGTGGATTAAATCAATCTTTCAAAAAAGCCCACGAGCCCGAAGATCTTTTGAAAGCTCTTTGGGAAAGATATGAAATTCTGAATGAGCTAGATATTCCCCTTATTTGGCAACTAGACGGAAGGCCAATGTCTGGAGATCTTGCTCCTACAACAAGTAGAGATGCTGTTAAGTTGTTTGAAAAAATCGGTTCAGATCTTCCACCAGGATTAATTCAATTAGCAGGAGGAACAAATGAAAAAACTCATGAATTATTGAATTCAAACAATCTCCCAGATGGAATAGCATTTGGAAGTGCTGCAAGAAAAATTATGCAACCCCTTATTGAATTTGCTCAAAAAAATAACAAAAAACTCTATGAGTATCCTGAAATAATGGGTTTGGCGATCAAAAAAGCTCAGGAATTTCTAGAGCCTTGGAAATCGAGCTCATTCAAATAATATTTTCATTTTTCAAAACTAGCGCCATGTTTATAAAAAATTTGTATTTTTTGGATAGAAAAAAATCTTTTCATGTATTAAAATGGTAATTCAATGGGCCGTCGCCAAGTGGTAAGGCATCGGGTTTTGGTCTCGACATTCCTAGGTTCGAATCCTAGCGGCCCAGTTCTAATATTCAATTGGTGTCTTCTCAAAAAATTTTTCTATTTGATTTTGATGGAGTAATAGTTGATGGAATGCAAGAATATTGGCATAGTTCCTTGCTGGCCTGTGAAAGATATTTAAATTCACCCAACATCACTATTGATCAAGAACTTTATCAAGGAGTACCAAATTCTTTCAAAGAAATTAGGCCTTGGGTTAAATATGGTTGGGAAATGATTCTAATTGTTCACGAAATTATAAAAACAGAAAATCCATTAAAAAGTGATAATAAAGATGATTTCATTAATAATTATCATCAAAATTGCCAGAGGATATTAAATGAAAATTCATGGATAGTAGAAGATATACAAAAAATGTTAGATAAGTCTCGCAAATACCAAATTGATAAAGATTTTAAATCGTGGGTAAATTTACATAAACCTTTTTTTGAAATTATAAATTTTATGAAAGAATTAAGCAAAAGAGGAATAAAAACTGGAGTTATAACAACTAAAGGTAAAATATTTGCAGAAAAAATTCTTAAACAACTAAATATTTTTCCAGAATTTATTTTTGGTTATGAATCAGGAACAAAAATCAAAATAGCTGAAAAACTTACACAAACTTATGAAATTTTAGGCTTTATAGAAGATAGAAAAAAAACTCTAATAGATATTAAACAAAATTCAGAAACTTCTCACATTCCATGCTTCCTAGCTGATTGGGGATATTTGAAAAAATCAGATAAAAATAAGTTAAGTAATGAAATCAAATTATTAAAATTAGAAAACCTTGGAGAATTAGTTGCAATTTAAAGATAATCAGCTAGAGTACAGATGTACTATAGTTTGTATTTATGAAGTTTGGTTTAAATAAAAATTTCCAAATTTAGAATAATTACAAGAACTTTAACCGATAAATCAAACAATGAGCCTTGAAGAAAAGAAAAAAACTGAATCAAAAGAAAAAGACAAGGCATTAAGTCTTGTATTAGGTCAAATAGAAAGAAATTTTGGACGAGGTTCAATAATGAGACTTGGTGACGCCTCAAGAATGAAAGTAGAAACAATATCTACTGGAGCGCTCACCTTAGATTTGGCATTAGGAGGAGGCTATCCAAAAGGAAGAGTTGTAGAAGTTTACGGACCAGAAAGCTCAGGAAAAACTACATTAACTCTTCACGCGATTGCGGAAGTCCAAAAAAATGGAGGAGTAGCTGCATTTGTAGATGCTGAACATGCACTAGATCCAGTTTATGCGGCCTCTTTAGGTGTTGACGTTGAAAATTTGTTAGTTTCACAGCCAGATACTGGTGAAATGGCTCTAGAAATAGTTGACCAACTTATAAGATCGAGTGCGGTAGATCTTGTAGTTGTTGACTCGGTCGCAGCACTAACCCCAAGAGCCGAGATAGAAGGAGAGATGGGAGATCACGTAATTGGAAGCCAAGCAAGGCTAATGAGCCAAGCAATGAGGAAAATAACAGGAAATATTGGTAAATCTGGATGTACGGTAATATTCCTGAATCAATTACGCCTAAAAATTGGCGTTACATACGGCAATCCAGAAACAACCACAGGAGGTAATGCATTAAAATTTTACGCCTCAGTAAGACTTGATATCAGAAGAATTCAAACTCTTAAAAGAGGTACTGAGGAATATGGCATAAGAGCAAAAGTGAAAGTAGCAAAAAACAAAGTTGCACCACCATTTAGAATTGCAGAATTTGATATTCTCTTTGGGAAAGGTATTAGTACAACAGGATGCTTATTAGATTTAGCAGAAGAGACTAATATCATCATAAGGAGAGGTGCTTGGTATAGTTATGAAGGAGAAAATATTGGACAAGGAAGAGATAATACAATTATTTGGCTTGATCAAAACTTAGAAATCAGGAATAAAGTAGAATCTATGGTTAAAGAGAAATTAACAGAAGGAACTGAAGTTAGTTCTAATTCAATGAAGGCATTAAATAGCAATCCTGCTAATACAATCGGTGTTAATGATATAAAAACAGTAGCTTAGAATTATAAAGAATCAGCTAAAGTCCACCACCCAGCAGCAGGGCCTATAAATCTCACTACAATCCATAAGATTACTAACCCTCCGATTCCAAACCAACTGGCCTTAATACTTAATTTAATTAGGTTATCTCTTTGATTGATTGTAAAAGGAAGCCATTCAAATAATCTTGGAGACTCATCAATTTTAGTTTTAGTATTATTTTTTTTTGGAGGTAAACCAAGTGTTTTACGTCTTTTTGCTTCTCCCATATTTCTTTAGTTATTTACAAAATCATAATCTAATCAAAAGGTAGCATATAGTTAATTTGTTTTGAGGGTTGAATGTTTTGCAAAAGTAATCTTCCCCAGTTTCTTTTATTTGCTCTTCCATCTAGGATTATTAACTTACCTGCATTTCTTCTTAAAGGAGAAATAGATCTTTCAAGCTTAATTCTAGCTTGAGGAAGAAAGAAGTCTCTAAACCAATCTTGAGAAAGCTTCTTTTTATGAGAGACAGTAATTGCATTAATGGGTTCTGACATATTCGGAATAGGAAGTAAAGGAATGATAATTTGTTCTGGAATTTGAATTACATAAGAATTCATAATCCACCAGTCAAAACTAGAGCAAAGGATTTCATTTCTACCTGAAGGAATTGTCTCTAGCAATACTCTCTTGCCGTAAGTAGAGGCTAATTCTGTAGCAAGATTGGTTTTTAAATCAATATCATCAGACAACACTAAAGTTAAACCCTTTCTAAAAAGTATTAACTTTTTGCATTTGTCCAAGATTGAATTGGTAAAAAGAGGATTATTAGGAAGGAACTGTTTAGAGGGTATATATAAAGAAATCTTTTTCTCCTCAAAATTACTCTTAAAATTAATAACCAAGTCAATATCTAAACTTTGCTTTTTAAAATACATTTGGAAAAAATTATCTTTTCTCAATGCTGATAAAAAAACAAATTTATTATTTGAAAAAAATTCCTTAATTTGAAAAAGTTCATCTATTGGCTGTAAATACAAATTCCAATCTAAATTTGTATCGTTTAACTTTACCCAGCATGCCCAACCTTGAGATAATGCTTTGTTGACGCTTAAAAATTTATCAGAAAAAAAAGAATTTTCATGAAAAAAGTTTGACAAGAAACTAATTTCTTTTTCATCTAAATTAATATAACTATTTCCTAAAACCTTTCTCAAGAAAAACTTTTTCTTCAACGAATCATATACTTTTATAAATTTTTGATTGATTAATTCAAATTCTTTAAAATTTTTTGTCCAATCCTTTTTAAGTAAAGAAATCCTAAAATGATTTTTTAAATCCTGTTTTATATCCTCAATTCCTGAATAAACTATTCGGTGATTTCTAAGATTACGAGAATTGGGATCATTAAGAAAATTTTGGATAGTTATCAAGTGAACATGATGATTTGCAAAAATAAATTGATCATTTTTAAAAATAAAATTAAAACCTAGATTTTTCAATGAATCAATCTGAAATTGGCTTATAAATTGGATTTTTTCTTTAGATAAAATAAAAGTTGCATCCTCTTCCTTTAAAAATAAAGAAATCAAAATTGGAGGTAACCAATCATAGCTAGAGAAAATTTCTGAATTAATTAGATAGGTAGAATCATTTTCAATACATTTGGAAACTATCCTCCCAAAAGAATATATGTGCTCCCAATTAATACTTTGATCTCTCAAAAAATTTTTCAAATATTGATGACTTAAAATTTCAAGCATTTATAATTAATTTAATTTCAAAAACATGCAAAATTTATGAACCTAATATACAAAAAATTGGTATCAATAAAAAAGGGTCTTGAATTAATTAATTTATGAAAATTGGAATAGTAGGATTAGGATTAATTGGTGGTTCTTTAGGATTAAAACTCCAAAGTCTAAATCATACAATTTATGGAATAGCAAATAATGAATTAAATGCAAAAAAAGCTAAGGATAAAAAACTTGCAAATTTTGTTAGCTGTGATCTGAGCTTATTAAAAAAATGTGAGCTAATAATTTTGGCATTGCCTATCAAAGATTTGATCAGTCCGTCGCAACAATTAGTAGCATCAATACCTAAGGAAACAATACTAACTGATGTAGGGTCTGTAAAAGAACCAATTGTAAATACATGGGAAAATTCACATCCTCTATTTATTGGATCTCATCCAATGGCAGGCACAGAAAAAAAAGGAGTTGATTCAGGTTTTGAAGGTCTTTTTAAAAATGCAAAATGGATTATTACCCCAACGCAAAATAGTGATTTAAATTCAGTCAGAACTATTTCCGAGCTCATAAAATCAATGGATTGTGAAATTTGCCAAGCTTCGCCAAAAGAGCATGATGAAGCAGTATCTCTAATTTCTCATTTGCCTATATTTTTAGCTTCTGCCCTGATAGAAACTGCGCAAACAAAAAATAATCAATCTTTATTAGATCTCTCGCAAAAATTAGCTGCTACAGGATTTGCTGATACTTCGAGAGTTGGTGGAGGCAATGAACAACTAGGCCTTGATTTAGCTATTAATAATCAGATTAATGTTTTAAATTCCATAAATAATTTTAAAAATAAGCTGAATATACTGGAATCTCTTATTAAAGAAAAAAATTGGGATTTACTTTCTAAAAAACTTGCTGAGGCAAAAGAAAACAGACAAAATTTTATAAACTAAAATTTTCTATTCCTTTGGAAGCTAAAATTTGCCTTGAAACCATTAATGCAGACTGACTAACACCTGCAGTCCCCTCGCCTGGATAAATCGAATCTCCGCATAACCATAAACCTTCAAAGGGGGTCCTACTTGATAATCCAAATAAACCAAAAATATCTGGATTTTGACCAAGTCCGCCAACTATCCCATTTGGTCTATTTGTCCATTTTTCAAATCCCAATGGAGTTGCTAATTCCCTATGTAGCCAATTTTCAGGAAGAATATCAAATTGACTTTCCAATTCAAGTGATATTTTTTTCATGAAATCTTTTTTCCTTTTTAAATAATTTTGTTTATCTAAATCAAACCAATCTTTTGTCTTAGTAAAAATACTTGCTATTAAAGTAACCTCTCCTTTAGGTGCCCTTCCATCACCATCTTCACTAATTGAGACAAATAATGAACCAAATTCGTGCGAAACAAATTGATAATGATTAGAGGAAATTTTTTTTAAATGTTCTTTTTTTAATGCTGAATAAAAAACTACTGCTCCACTTGGATCAGGCAAATTAGCAAGTCGATTTTTATAAGTTATTTTTCTATTTAGTTGTCCCTCCAAATGCTCTAGCAAAGATTGAGGAGGCGCTGTATAAATCAAATCTTTTGCTTGATAAACAAAGGAATTTTTTTTCGAATTAGCAGATACTTTCCAACGCATATTTACATAATCAAAATTTATGGAATTGACTTTTTGGCCGAAAATTAAATTAACTCCAGTTTTTTTTAATGAACTTTCTAATGCTTCACTTAATGACTGCATAGATTTTTTAAGGTGCCAAAGACCATGTGGCTGTTGACACATCTGTAAAACGGTACATCCATATAATGCTGCAGTTTTATAAACATCCTCTTGGGAATATAGTTTGAGTTGAAGATTTAAGAATTTTATCAAGCGCTCATTCTTAGATAATCCACACGTACGCAATAAATCAAAAATCGTAGATTTAAGTAGGATCCCTGTGACAAGGTTTGAGGGAACTAGTGCTTTAAGAAGTTGAGAAAAATCCCAAAAATTACTTATTGGCAATACTGGATTATTATTTGCAAATAACCAATTACTTTGATGTATTAGGTTACAAAGATTCCAAAATCTTCTACTTCCAGGAAACTGCATTTCTTGTTCTGCAATCCATTGACTTTTTGAATACCAAATAGATATTGGCTTTAGACCATCCTTTAAATCAACAATGCAAGCAGGATCTAAAATAGAAGCTTCTGGTGGTTGAATATCTAAAAAATCAAAAATTCTTGAATGTATTCCACCTTTCTCTAAACCTGCAACTTGAGTTGCGCCAACGTCAAAAATATAATTCTTTCTTTTAAAGGTACCTGCACATCCACCTGATTGCGTATGAGATTCGATTAAGGTTACTGATAAACCTTGCTTTGATAAAATTGCTGCAGAAGTTAGTCCCGCTATACCAGCACCCACAACAACAACTTCAGACTGACCCATTAAAAATGCAAAAATTATCACCTTTTGAAGTTAGCGAAATTTGTGATGAATTAGGTGAACCTTATCCAAAAAGTATTGAACAAGTTCATGGAGGAGATATTCATAGTGCGTGGAAAATAGAATTTGCAGATAAAAAATTTTTTCTTAAAAGAAACAATAGGAACAAAAACTTTCTTGAATTTGAAAAATATTGTCTACAAAATTTGAGAAAGTATAGTAACCATGAAAATTTAATTATTCCTGAAGTTATTGCATTTAAGAATTTTAAGAATGTAGAAATTCTTTTAATGGAATGGATAGATATGCAAAACTTTGATCAAAAAAATCTTGGGAAAGGCCTAGGAGAAATGCATTTAAATTCAACAGAATCTAATCCAAAATTTTTTGGGTATCCGATTGAGGGTTTTATAGGATTAACAGAACAAAAGAAAGGCTGGGAAAATAATTGGATAGATTGTTTTTTAAACTTACGAATAATTCCTCAATTATCAATTCTTAAATCAAATTTTTTAGACAATGAAACGATAGAAAAAGTTAAAGAAAAAATTAGATCAGAATTGATAAACCATAAACCAATAAATACTCTTATTCATGGTGATTTATGGTCAGGGAATTCAGGAATAGATAAAAATGGTAGAGGAGTTATATTTGATCCAGCATCTTGGTGGGCAGATAATGAAGTAGATATTGCTATGACAAAACTATTTGGAGGTTTTGAAAAAGAATTTTATGAAGAGTATCATAAAATTTTTCCTATAAAAATAGGATTCGAAAATAGAATTATTATTTATAATTTTTACCATATATTGAATCACGCCAATATGTTTGGCGGATCATACTTCAACCAAGCAAAAGATTACATTAAATCAATTCTCAAAATGTAATCTAGAATTATCCGAGATATGTTTTTTTAAGGTTTTGGACTTTATCTAAAACAGCTTCACGATTTTCACTAGTGCGAAGATTTTGCCAGCTCCATTGACCTACAACGATTACTCCAAGCAGTTCTAGTAGACCAGGAAGAATTGGGAAAAAATTAATTGTGTCAATAATAACTTTAATTATTATCTGAGCTATTACGACAACAGCAATTATGCCTGCGGCTTTGCCATACTTACCCATCTGTGTCCAATCAACCTTACCAAGGGTTTCGTTGACTTTTCCCATGGCATCAGAGTACTTGTCTGAAAAGCTTTTAGTTTCTGAGCTTGAAGCGGAGCCGGAGTCTTGATTAGACTCTGGTGTGGTATCACTCATGAAATCAGTAATCTAAATATATTGACCAGACAATAACGGAAATTTCATCTATTTGCTACCTTTTTGTTATGTGTAATTCCGAACCGACACATTTTGTATTTTTTTTAATGTCTGAATAGATCTAAAAATTAAACTTATGTTTGAAGAAACTTTCTTTATTAATAATTTTAATATTATCTTGTTCCAACAAAAACATTGATAAATTAAGGCAAATAGGAAACTTAAAAAGGTTAAATTCTTAATTTTAATTATCATATCTTCATAGGACTAATTTGCGAAATTAAAAATGACAATCTTGAAAGATATTAAATTTAATTTCTTAAATGCAGATGAACAAGAAAGATATCAAAAGCATTTAACACTTAAAGAAATAGGAAACGAAGGGCAAATAAAACTTAAAAATAGCTCAGTCTTATGCATAGGAGCAGGGGGCTTGGGATCTTCAGTATTAATCTATCTAGCTGCTGCAGGGATTGGAAAAATTGGAATAGTTGATAATGATCATGTAGAAAAGTCTAATCTTCAAAGACAAATTGTTCATGAAACAAATGCAATTGGTAATTTGAAAATTGTTTCTGCAAAAAAAAGAATTAAAGGTCTCAATCCTAATATTGAAGTTTTTACTTTTGATACGAGAATTAATTCAGAAAATGTCCTAGAAATAATTCAAGAATTTGATATTATTTGTGACTGCTCAGATAACTTTGGAACTAGATATTTGATAAATGATGCGTGTCTTATACTAAACAAACCACTAGTTTTTGGGAGTGTACAAGGCTTCGAAGGCCAAGTTAGTGTTTTCAATTTATACCAAAATAGTCCTAACTTAAGAGACCTGCTTCCAGAATCACCTTCAAAAAATGCTATCCCTAGTTGTGCAGAATATGGGGTTGTGGGTGTTTCAACAGGCCTAATAGGTATGCTTCAAGTCAATGAAATTATTAAAATCATTTTAAAAAAAGGTGAGATTTTAGATGGGAAAATTTTAATTTTTGATCTATTGAATAATAATATGAAAAAATTACACCTAAAAAGTGATCCCATTAATAAGAAAATCCAAAATCTCTCTAAGTTTGAAGACTTTTATGAGGATAATGAATGTTCTGAAAAAAATATTGCAATAGAAAGGATTAATGCTAGTGAATTTAATAGCTTATACAAATTAAAACCTAACGAAATACTTTTAATTGATGTAAGAGAACATCAAGAATTTACCAATTATGCGATAGACGGTTCTGTATGTATACCTCTAAGTCATTTAAATCGAGAGGCCGACTTAAAATTTATCCAACAAGAAAGTTTAAGTAAAGAGGTTTTCACTATATGTAAATCGGGGAAGCGTTCTGAAGAAGCATCAAGAATCTTGTCTAAATTCAAAATTCAGTCAAGATCCATTGAAGGCGGCATTGAAAAAGTAAGAAAAATATTATGCAACTAATAATTTTCAGAATATTTAGTAATCTACACCTCTTTTCAAATCAACTCCAACATTTGCATAATGCTTATGACAAACCATTTCAGAGTAAACATCAGCAAGGTCAAAGTATGAAGGTTCATTTTTACATCTCCCAGTAATGACAACTTCTGTGTCTGCTGGTTTTTTTAAGAGTGTTTGATGTATTGATTCAACAGGTAGCAGCTCTAAATCAACGGTTGGATTCAATTCATCTAATATAATTGTTTTATACAAACCAGATAAAATAGCAGCTTTAGCAATTTCCCATGCTCTTTCAGCCTCAACATAATCAATTGGTTGTTGCTGCCCTCTCCAGACGATAGCATCTCTGCCTGAACGCAAATGATCTACTAAATGAGGGTAACTCTCTCTCAAAGCTTCTATGGCAGCATCTTCCGTATAACCATTCCCACCTTTTAACCACTGTAGTATTAGTACTCTATGACTTTTATCTTGAGATATTCCTTTACCGATAGCTTGAAGAGCCTTACCAAGTGCACTTGTGGATTTACCCTTTCCTTCACCTGTGTAAATCTCAATTCCACCACTAGAACTACTTTGTTTGGTTTGTGTTGATAAGTTTCCTGTCAAACGTGGTCTCATTTCTGAATGGAGTTGGGATATTCTTACCAAAGAGGAAGGGGCTGCCCTTCCAGTAATTATTATTTCTAATCCATCTGGGCGATTTTGAAGTGAGTCAACTACTTCATTGATATCAAGCATTCCTAAATCAAGAACTGGATTCAACTCATCTAGTACAACAACAGAATAAAGTGAACTAGCAATTGCTCCTTTCGCAATATTCCACCCTCTCTCAGCCTCACCAACATCAAACTTTGTGACTTGGTCAGCAGTAAAAAATTCAGATCTTCCTGTCCTAACATGGTCAATTAAATGTGGAAAGCCTCTTTGTAAAGCCTCTATAGCTGAATCCTCGTCATATGGCCTCTCAGGACCTTTTAAAAATCTTAGAAGCAAAACCCTTGACTGTCTTTTTTCGCATATACCTAATCCTATTGTTCTGAGAACTACTCCCAAAGCAGCCTGACTTTTTCCCTTACCCTCTCCATCATAAATATGTAATTGCCCTTTTGATCTTTCCTGACTGTCACTTGCAGTGACAATTCCAATTCCTCTATTTCTACTCGTATTCGCCAATTGAACAAAATTAGTAAATTTAATCTAAGATATAGATAAGAATATTATTAAATATTTAATAATAAATTCAACCTATTCATAGGTAATTTGAATTTTAAAGTAATTAGCATGTTCAATCAACTAGAAATTCTCTCTGATGAACAAAGTGAAAAGCTTTATACAATTAGAAGATACATTAAGAATCTTGATAGTGTTTGTATTGCTTATTCCGGAGGAGTTGACAGTTCATTAGTAGCATCATTAGCATTCGAGCAATTAGGTAGCAAAGCAATTGCTATAACTGGTGTTTCTCCTGCATTGGCCAATACTCTTCGTGAAGAAGCAAGAAGGCAAGCAAAATGGATTGGAGTAAAGCATTTAGAAATCAAAACATCAGAATTAGACCAATCAAGTTATAGTAAGAATCCTAAGGATAGGTGCTTTGCATGCAAAAAAGAGCTTCACAAACATACAACCTACCTCTCTAAAAAACTTAATTACAAGATTGTTTTAGATGGAGTCAATCTGGATGATCTTAAAGATTACAGACCAGGTATGCAAGCTTCAAAACAAGCAGGAGTTATCTCTCCCCTTGCAAAATTCAAAGTCTCAAAACAAGACATTAGGGATATATCAAGAGCATTGGGTTTTCCTTGGTGGGATAAACCTGCTCAACCTTGCTTATCATCAAGATTTCCTTATGGCCATGAAATAACTAGTGAAAGGCTAAAAATGGTTGAGAAAGCAGAAGAATATCTTAAAGAATGTGGATCATCGGAGGTTAGAGTTAGATGCCAAGGCTTAACTGCAAGAATAGAAATTCCCCAAGAGGAATTAAAGCATTTTTTTAACAAGCATAATTTTATTGAGTTAGTTCAATATTTTTCTAATTTAGGATTTAATTGCACAAGTTTAGATCTTGAGGGACTAGTAAGCGGAAAATTAAATAGATAAATATTGTCAAACAACTGTTCTGATCTGTTCAGAGACTGCTAAAGGTGGATTTCGTTCAATGACACGCAAAGAATGTTCTTTAGCCATCAAAGATTCAATTAAATATTGACTAGCTAGTTCAGGCATCATATTTTTACCACATGTAAAAATATCGACTGCCGAATAATTAGATTCAGGCCAAGTATGTATTGAAATATGAGATTCTGCCAGTAATGCAATTGCAGTAACCCCCTGAGGCTCAAATTTATTACTAATCAAATTCAAAACGGTTGCATTTGCCAATTTAGCAGCTCTATTTAAAATACAGCGCAAAAAGGATTCGTCATTTAATTTTTCGCGGTCGCATCTATAAAGTTCCAACAAAAGGTGTTTACTTTGATGACTTAATTTTTGCTCATCACTTAACGAACTTAAAATTTGACTTTTTTTGTAGATTTCCATTTAAGAAATTTATATGAAAT
Organism: Prochlorococcus sp. AH-736-N03; assembly: GCA_028140765.1. GTDB lineage: Bacteria > Cyanobacteriota > Cyanobacteriia > PCC-6307 > Cyanobiaceae > Prochlorococcus_A. The sequence continues at coordinate 19,849 of JAOIOX010000014.1, forward strand.
TAAGATTAGCTAAAAATCATCCGTTTTTAAAATTATAAATAAATCATTTGTGAGGAGCCTAATAAAGACTGATTAAATTTATCTAAATGTGTCGCACTTATAAAACATTGACTATCTTTACCAACAGAATTTAATAACAAATTTTGCCTGGTTAAATCTAATTCAGCTAAGACATCATCCAATATCAGTATTGGAGGAATATTTAATGTTTTAGTTAATAATTCGAGTTCAGCCATCTTTAAAGCCAAGATAAAAGTCCTTTGCTGTCCTGAGGAACCATATTTTCTAATTGAAACATTATTGATTAGAAACTCAACATCATCACGATGTGGTCCAAAATTACATTTACCAGTCAATGCTTCTATTGAACGCTGATTTAAGAGTTGCTCTGCAATTTTTTTACTAATAACTTCTTCTTCTTCTTCTTCTGGACTTATATTTTTTATCCCCGAAAGATAATTTATGTCTATTTGCTCTTGAGATTTACTTAGATGATTATGCCAATATTCAACATATGGTTTTATTTTTAATAAAGCTCTTCTTCTGCGCCTAAAAATTCTTGTACTTATTATCGACATTTGAATATCAAAGCTTTCAACAATATCTGTGGACTGGGTTTTTAAGAAACTTTCCGAACGCCAAAAATGACTCCTTTGTTTTAAAAGCCTGTTAAATCTACTTATCAGGTCTAAATATACTGGTTCAAGCTGAGATACGACTTTATCAATCCATGTTCTTCGATAACTGGGTTCACTTCTAACAATATCTATATCATTAGAACAGAAACATACACTTCGGATATAATTCTTTATTTCACTTTGTTTTTTCAAGATTGAGTCATTTACATAAATTCTTTTAGGGCCTTTTCGGAATAAATTTAACTTTAAATCGTCTTTAAAATTTATCTGTCCTATAACTACAGCCATATCACTATCGTTCTCAATTAAATCTTTATCGCTTAGTGCTCTATTAGATTTTAATTGACTTAAAAATTCAACGGATTCAAGTAAATTTGACTTGCCAACACCATTGCAGCCAAGAACAATTGCTCTTTGTTCTTTTAGATCAATTTCAAAACTTTTATGGTTCCGAAAATTTTTAATTTTTAATTTATTTAAAAAAATTTTTTTTGTGCATTCATTAATTAAATTAGCTAAGTTTAAAATATTTAGATTTTCTTTAAAGAAATTGAAAAATTAAAGGGCATGTAGCTCAATTGGATAGAGCATCAGATTCCGGTTCTGAGGGTCGGGGGTTCGAATCCCTCCATGCTCGTAAAATGATTTTTAAAGTTTATATCCCATTACTCTTATCCCATTGGGATCTAGTATAAATCCATTTTCCTCTAAACTTATAAAAGAAGATACAGGAGCCTGTACAGAAATGCTGCATCCGGGCATTTCTCTATTTATTTTCTCAAGAGTTACTTGAAGCAATATTGAATAATAAATCTGCTGATTATTATCTGGTAATGCGCTTAAATTCCACAAGTTGGCATTCAATCCCCTGTCGGAAGTAACCCTTACAAAGCCATATAATTTATTTTTTAATTCACTCTGTATGGTAAAAAAGAAATTACTTTTCTTAATAGCCTCAGAAAGAGGCTTTATTGGAAATGTCTCACAACCACAATTCGCTAAAAGTTTGTTAACTTCTTTAGCTAATGGAATTTGAGAAGAGTTAACAAAATAACCTTCTGGAAGAACAAGTTTTTTTTTAGAAAAATATTGCAATTATCAACCTGTATTTCTCATGCCAGCTGCTATCCCATTAATAGTTAAAAGTGCCCCCCTCAATAGCTCACTTCTGCTGTAAGCTCTTCTAGATTCATCTTTATCTAAAATATATTCGCTTATTGGAGGTTGTCTTGTCTGGTCTCTTAATCTTCTTAGAAGTGAAACCTGCAAAAACCCTAATGGAATAATTGTCTTATTTCTTAAGCTTACTGATGATTTCAAGTCTCTATCAGATTCTAGGAGCTTATTTTTACCAGTAATTTCAAGTATTAAAGATTTTGTAAGATTATATTCTTTAGAAATTACTTCAAAAATATTATCAAAAGAATCTTTATTTTCTTTGCTGCCAAGAGTATCAACATAATATCTAGCAACTTCAAGATCCACCTTGGATAAGGTCATTTCCACCTTAGATATAAGCATCCTAAAAAATGGCCATCTTTGATGCAGAACTCTTAATAGTTCAATTTGTTCTGGATCTGAATTTAATTCAGATGACAATGCAGTCCCTACTCCAAACCAACTTGGCAAAAGAAATCTACTTTGTGTCCAGCCAAATACCCATGGAATAGCTCTTAAACTTGACAAATCTTTTGCACCTTTTTTTCTTCTAGCAGGCCTACTAGAAATCTGTAATTTACTTATTTCTTCTATTGGAGTGACCTCTTGAAAGAAATTTAACAAATCAGGATTCTCATGCACTAATTTTCTGTAATGAGATCTTGATGTTTCTGCCAGCCTAGACATTAATTGATTCCATTCTGGAGTAGCGTCAAGTCTATTATTTACCAAACTATTTTGAATTACAGCTGTTGTTACAGTCTCAAGATTGTACAAAGCCAGTTCGGGAAGACTATATTTAGAAGCTAAAACTTCACCTTGCTCTGTTATTTTTATTCGTCCTTTTAAAGTGCCGCTTGGTTGAGCTAATATTGCCTGATAGGCTGGTCCGCCTCCTCTCCCAACAGAACCTCCTCTTCCATGAAAAAGTCTTAGCAATATGTTATTTCTGCTTGAAAGATTTTGAAGAGCTATTTGGGCTCTATGAATTTCCCAATTACTAGAAACAAATCCTGAATCTTTATTACTATCAGAATATCCGAGCATTAATTCTTGCAGAGGTTTAAAAGATTCTCCTACTTTTGGCAATAATGATTTATAGAAATCTAATTTAAACAACTTTTCCATTACTTCTGGTGCTCTTTTAAGGTCTTCCACAGTTTCAAAAAGAGGAACAACTAATAATTTTGACTTTTGTGAATTTTGATCAAGAAGTCCCATTTCTTTTGCCAATAAGAGAACTTCAAGCAAATCAGATGCACTATGACTCATTGAAATTACATAAGAATGACAAATGCGACTTCCAAATTCTTGCTGTAGTCTCTTAACCATTTTAAAAACTGAAAAGGTTTCTTCTGTAGTTTTTGTCCAGTTAACGTCAGATGGAATTAAAGGCCTTTTTGTATTTAATTCGTCTATAAGCCATTTAATTTTCTCTTCCTCAGACATTTGGTCATATTGAACAGATAAATCAAGATAATTTGTAAGCTCTTGAATAGCGTCGCTATGTCTTGTACTCTCCTGACGAATATCTAAACTTGCTAAAGAAAACCCAAAGATATGAACCTGAGTAAGTAAGTTGTTTACAGACTCACAAGTTAAATCTGTACTAATTAAGCTATTTTTAATTAGCTCTAGATCATATGTAAATTCGTTTACTGACTTGTAATATAAATTTTCAACTTTATCCATATTTTTGTTATCAATTTCTCCCTCTAATTCAAATTTCCACCCACTATTAGCTAATAAATTATTTCTTTCTTGTGTTAACCTCAATTTCTCTAAAATATAACTTAATTTTAATCTGTAGGGTTCTGATCTATACCTTGTAGCTCTAGCTTCATATATTTCAGGGAACTTAACCCTATCGGTTTCGAGTGATTCTAATAAGGAGGAACTTACTTGACTCCATTGCATCGACACACTTAATTGATCTCTAAGATTAGACGTCGCAACAATATATCTTTCCAACATCAACTGTCTTTGGTAGCAAGCAGTCCTCCATGTTATCTCCGGAGTTACTGATGGATTACCGTCCCTATCAGAACCTACCCAAGAACCGAAGTTACAAAAAGATTCTGAGGGCAACTGAACATCTGGATAATTTTCGGTAAGTGCATCAGTGATCCTGCCTCTCAATTGAGGCATCGCATTAAATAAAACTTGCTGAAAATAATGCAAGGCATAATCAACTTCATCTAAAACTGAAGGTTTAAATTGATGCAATTCATCTGTTCTCCACCAAAGTCTTACTTCCTCTTTTAATTGGGTTTTTAAAGAAATTTTTTCTTCTTTTGTCAGAAATTGCTCAATCTGTATTTTTTTTAACAAATTTGCTACTCTTGTTTGCTTATGTCTAATCGTATGTCTTACTATCTCCGTCGGGTGCGCAGTAAAAACTAAACGAATATCCATTTCCTGTAATAACTCCTCTAATTTTCCTGGCGGTACATTTAATTTTCTCAGCCTATAAAATAATTCTCTAAAAGTTACTGGAGCATTTTGCCTAGCTAATGCGGGGGCAAAAGGATCAAGATTGTCGGGCGATTTTTGAACATCCTTATTGGTAAAGCTTTGAATATATCTATCTTCCTCAACTCTTTGTTCCAAAATATTCACGAGTTGAAAATATAATGAAAACGCTCTTGCTGCAGCTATGGATTCTGCTAAATCCATAGAATTTACAATATCAACTATTTCATTTTTAAAAGTTTTTGAACTATCACCATCAATTTGTTTTGAATAACTTAATTCTTTAAGCTGTATCAATCTCTCTGCTTGATCATCTGGGCATTCTTCTCTGAGCACAGATTCCCATAGATCTTCAATTAAAAGACGATTTTTATCAAGTGGATCATTGTTACTTATCAGATCCACATTATTATTTTTTATCTGTCGAAAAGATTCCATATAATCATTATGTCACAAGTGAAAATGTTCAGATCAAATATTTATTTAAATAATCAAACATTCATAGCCTCAATCCTAATCATATCCTCGATAGAAATTTTCATTATCTGCTCAATAGAAAGACCTTTTTTATATTGATTTATCCATTTCATAGATTGATTACCTTCTTCTAGCACTTTATAGATAGGATCTAAAAGACGTTTCATACCATAATTTTCTGCGGTGGATGATAAATCTGATAATAAGTTTTGAATCCATTCTCTACAAATAACTCTTTTACCGTCTTGCCAGTGAATTAACTCTGAATTCAGACTATCTTTGGCAGCATTTATTTCATTTTGATCACATATTTCTGACAATTCATCCATAGAAAAAGTACTAGCATTCAAAGGATCTAAGGTATTTATATTTTCAAAAAGATTTAAAATCCTTAGTTCAATCATGGCGGTTATCCCTAGAAGCAGATTAACATCGTAAACAAAATCACAAATTCTTAATTCCAAACGGTCAAGGATTAAAGGTCTTTGGGGACCATTAGGTCGGATTGACGACCAAAAATGCCTAATATTTTGCATGTTTTTATTAGATATATTTTCCTCTATCCAATCGATATAAGAATTATGATTTACAAAAAAAGGAACTCTACTAGGTGTTTTAGGAAACTGGATCCATCTCTGAGAGTGATTATTCGTAATTTTATTATTTAAAAAGGGTGAGCTAGCACTTAATGCTAGATATAAAGCTGCCTCAGATCTTATAAGTCTTATAGCTTTAAAAAGTTTATCTAAATCATCTATTCCTATGTTTATATGGACACTAGAAGTTGCAATAGATATTCCATAATTATCTTGAATAAATTGATGATAGACGTTGTCTATATCAGATCTTTGAAATTGAATATCGTGATTAAAACAAAGAGTGGATGAAGGAATGATTGTTAAATTTTTAGTATTTAGCCACTTCCTGAGCTTTTTTCTTGGGGTTATTAATTTCTCATATAAAGAACCGTAGTCTTTTTCAGGTGTTGTTATGTATTCAACGTTTCTGTTATCTGGCTCTTTTACAAAATCAGGAAATTCTTTCTCAATTGCAGCCGAAACACCAATATGAGAATTTAAAGAACCTGTGAAAAGTTCCACCTCAAAACCCTTATAAAGATTATTTTGACTCATTTATTTATCCAAACATGCTAATGCTTTAAGTATCCCCTTTGCTTTATTTATCGTCTCTTGATATTCATTTTCAGGAAAAGAATCAGCAACTATTCCAGCTCCTGCTTGCACTGACACATCATATTTCCCATCTCTTGAGGGTTTAACTATCATGGTTCTTATAGTAATTGCTGTATTTAATGCACCATTAATATCAATAGATCCGTACACACCAGCATAAGGTCCTCTAGCATCTTTTTCAAAATGCTTAATCAATTGCATAGCTCTTATTTTTGGGGCACCAGTTACTGTCCCAGCGGGAAAAGATGCTTTGAGCAAATCCCATACATCAGCATTATTTTTTAAGATTCCCTCAACTTGACTGACTATATGCATAACATGTGAATATTTCTCAATAACCATTAAATCCTTGACCTTGACGGTACCAATTTCACAAACTCTTCCAAGATCATTTCTCCCAAGATCAATTAGCATTACATGCTCAGCTATCTCTTTGGGATCTTTTAATAATTCCTTCTCTAATTCCAAGTCTTGTTGATTATCAATACCTCTAGGTCTAGTGC
>JAOIOX010000015.1 GCA_028140765.1 Prochlorococcus sp. AH-736-N03
AATTTCGAATTCTCCTTTTTTATCATTTTTTTCAAGACTATCTAAAAGAGATCGTTCAAATTGTTTTGTTAATTCTTTAAAAATGATTAGCATTAATTATTCAATTATTTATCTATATGATTAATTAATATAACGCATACTCAAATCAATCCAATGACTTTTGGTGATTGAAGAACTTGTTGAAATCAAATCAATACCTTTTATTAGATATTTACAAATTTCTTGAGGGTTTATTCCAGAAACTTCTATTATCAAATTTTTATTGACTTCTTTTTTTAAGCTATTAATTGATAAATCTCTTAATTCTTGAACGCTTTTTTTGATTGTTTCAGGACTAAGTTCATCTAATAAGACACTGTCTGCTCCTGCTAATACTGCTTCTTTTGCCTGTTCGATATTCTCAGCTTCAATTATGATATGAGTTGTAAAAGGCGAATTTAGGCGAATTTTTTGTACTGCATTCTTAAGATTATCTGTCCACGCAATATGATTTTCTTTGATCATAGCAGCATCGTATAATCCCATTCTATGATTCACCCCACCTCCGCATTTGAATGCATATTTTTCAAATATTCTTAAGCCAGGAGTCGTTTTCCTAGTATCTGCTAATTTTATATTTGTCCCTTCTAATTTATCTGTAAGATTCTTTGTATATGTTGATATTCCAGATAAATGCATCGCTATATTTAAGCTGATCCTTTCACTAGCGAGTAAACTTTTTGAAGGTCCATATATTTCTAAGAGTTTTTGATCTTTAACAAATTTATCTCCATCAGAGATATTAAATTTTGGACTGATTTTTAAATCAATTTTTCTAAAAACTTCTTTTATAATTTCAACCCCACAGAATATACCCTCCTCTTTTGCAATCCAATATGCATTACCATTCTCTTCTGTAATAGAGGGACTTGTAAGATCTCCCCTACCTATATCTTCATCGATCCAATTATCAATGATTTTACTAATTATTGGAGTATTTAAATCCACTAAACTAAAAAATAATTACTAATAAAAATTAAACTGAAGTTAGAGAATCAACTATATATCACTATGTAATTTAACTCAAATTTATTTACCAATACAAAACTTAGAAAAAATATTATCTAGAAGTTCCTCTGTTAATTCTTGACCAGTTATTTTAGACAAGTTTTGAATTCCATCTCTCAGTTCAATTGATAATAAATCAAAAGGCAATTTATTTTCAATTATTTCATCAGTGTCATTTAAATTAGATAAGCAAGCAGACAAATTTGTTAGATGTCTTTCATTTAAAAATATATTGATATTTTCTACTTGTTTTAATCCGCATTTTTTTATGATTGAGTCTATTAATAATCTTTCACCATCATTATTCTTAATACTCATAAGAATTGTGTTTTTTAACTCATTTGGATTTATATTTTTGCAATCAATTAAATCTTTTTTATTGCCCAAAATAGTAATTAATTTTTCTTTGGGAATTTCTTGTATTATTTTTTTGTCTTCTTCATTAAATCCTTCTTCAAGACTATAAATATAAATTATAAAATCTGACTCTTTTATTTTCCCAAAACTTTTTTTAATTCCAATACTTTCAATTTTTTCATGAGTTTCTCTTATACCAGCAGTATCAATTATTTTCATTGGAATATCATTAATAGTTAAATTAACTTCAATAACATCTCTAGTTGTTCCAGGAATATTAGTTACGATTGCTTTCTCTTTTTTTGCAAGCAAATTTAATAAAGAGCTTTTACCAACATTTGTTTTACCTATAAGCGCAATAGATATTCCATTGTGAATGTATGAATTTCTTTTTGCATTTTCAATTAGTAATTCTATTTTTTCTTTGACTTTTTTAATTTTTTTTAGATATTTGGTGTAATCAAAATCTGTGAAGTCTTCTTCAAAATCAACTCTCGCTTCTACTTCGCAAAGTTGATTTATAAGATCATTTTTAATATTATCAATTTTTTTCTTTATTTCTCCTTGAACCCCGCTAAAGGCTAACTCTGCTGATCTGGTATTGCTTGCATTAATTAATTCATTAATCGACTCGGCTTGAGTAAGGTCTATTTTTCCATTAAGAAAAGCTCTTTGACTAAATTCTCCTGGGTTTGCAAGTCTAACTTTAGAATTACAAGATAATAATATTTTTAAAACTTTATTTACTATTATAATTCCGCCATGGCAATGAAGTTCAACTACATCCTCTCCTGTGAAGCTATTTGGTGATTTCATCACTAAAATTAAAACCTCATCTATAAATTTATTTTGTTTATTTTCCTGAATAAAACCATGAAAAACCCTATGTGATTCCCATGCATATTTAGATTTAGTTTGAACAATCTTTTTGCAAGAATTTATTGCGTCTTTCCCTGACACTCTTATTATTGCAACTCCTCCCTTTCCAATACTTATAGCTGAAGCAATTGCGGCTATCGTATCTTCTGTAGTAACTATCGAATCCATCTCTCGCTTTGTTATGGATAATTAAGTAAAATTATCAAGAATTTAATTTTGAAATTTTCTTTCTGAATGAGATTTAAAAGAGATATTACCTATAAGAAAATTCTATCATTATTTAGGAATCAGAATGGAAGTCCTTCCTTTAATGCTAAAGGTTTAGCTATAGGGGTATTTAGTGGTTGCTTTCCTTTCTTTGGGTTTCAGACTTTAATAGGGGTATTTTTTGCGAAAATAGCTAAGGGAAATATTGTTCTAGCTGCAATTGGTACCTGGATAAGCAACCCTTTTACTTATATTCCCCTTTATTATTTTAACTATAAAGTTGGTTCGATTTTTTTAAATAATTCTTCTAATAAAATTCTTGAAAAAAGTTTAGTCATTGATGACTTATGGAAACAAGGTAGAATTTTTTCCTTAAAATTACTCTTAGGTTCATCTTGTGTCGGTATTTTACTAGCTACGATTTGTGGCAGTATTGTTTTCTTTATCTACAAGATAAAAAATAAAAAATAGATTGATCTGATTTTAAATTAACTTTGTCCAACTCTTGCAATATCTAAAACATCTGCCATTGATTTAATTTGTTCAATTGTTTTGTGAAGTTGATTATAACTTTCAAGACCAACACAAAGATTTATGATAGCTGGTTTACCATAAGCAGTTTTAACATTGGCATCGCTAACGTTTATACCTTTATCAGATAATCGCATAAGAATATCTTTAAGAACTCCGACTCTATCAATTACTTCTATTCGTAGCTGAATCGGAAACTTATTATCGCTAGTTTTATTATCTTGATTCCAACCGACAGGTAATCTTCTCTCTATTGGTATTGGTATTACATTTTCACAATCTTCCCTATGTATAGTTATCCCATGGTTGCCTAGCGATACAGTTCCGATAATATCCTCGCCTGGGAGTGGGGTACAGCATTTTCCTATTCTGTAATCAAGACCTTCTATCCCGGAAATTGGTGATTTAGCTGCTGTATTAGATTTATTAGTGGATAAATTACTATTACTTTTGAGAGATTTTGCTATTTCAGAGTCAGAATCATTTTTTACATCTTCTGTCTGTAATTTTATTTCTTCTCTTAGTCTGTTTAATACTTGATGCAAAGTTAAACCACCAAAACCAAGAGATGCAAGAAGGTCTTCAGTAGTTTTTAAATTGCATCGATTTGCAACTTTTTTCATGGCTTCACTAGAAAGTAATGCTTCAAAACCGTTTCTACCTACTTCTTTTTCAAGTAAATCTCTACCTCTTTTAATCGTTTCATCACGATGGCTTTTCTTATACCATTGGCGAATTCTATTTTTAGCAGTTGGCGTAACTACAAAGTTCAGCCAATCCAAGCTTGGAGTAGCATTATTACTTGTCAAAATTTCTATGAAGTCACCATTTTGAAGTGCTGTAGATAATGGAGAAAGCTTTTCATTAATTCTTATTCCATTACAGTGATTTCCAACTTCAGAATGAATTCTGTAGGCGAAATCTATCGCGGTAGATCCTTTCCTTAAACCAACAACATCTCCTTTTGGAGTGATAACAAATACTTCTTCATCAAATAAATCTTCTTTAATTGAAGCTAAATAATCATTATGATCCCTTTCATTACCTTCTTGTTGCCATTCTACTAATTGTCTTAGCCAATTAAATCTCTCGGCATTACTTTTGGCAGGAGAACCACCCTCTTTGTATTGCCAATGAGCGGCAATACCATATTCAGCAATTTGATGCATCGAAGTAGTTCTAATTTGAACTTCAATAGGTCGATGTCTCCCAATCACAGAAGTGTGTAAGGACTGATATCCATTGGGCTTTGGTAATCCTATATAGTCTTTAAATCTACCTGGAATTGGTTTAAAAGTATCATGAACAACTGCTAGAGCTCTATAACAACTATCTGAATTGTCCACGATAATTCTTAGGGCAGCAACATCATAAATCTCGTGAAAATGCTTTTGTTGTCTTTCCATTTTGCTCCAGATGCCATAAAGATGTTTTGGCCTTCCTGTTATTTCAAAATTTTTCAAACCTGCTGAAACCAAGTTTTCCTTCATAAGATTCAAAGTTACTTTTAATCTTTTTTCTCTATCACTTCTTTTAACAGCGATTTGATCTTTGAGATCTAGATATTCTTTAGGCTCTAGGAATTTAAAAGCTAAATCTTCTAATTCCCATTTAAATCTGTTTATTCCTAGTCGATTAGCTAATGGCGCATAAATCTCTCTTGTTTCTCTCGCTATTCTTAGTTTTTTCTCATCATTTAGCCATTCAATTGTTCTCATGTTATGAAGTCGATCTGCAAGTTTTACTAAGACAACTCTGATATCGCTTGCCATAGCCAAAAACATTTTCCTAAGATTTTCAGCTTGTGCTTCAGTCCTGTTATTAAAGTGAATGCCGCCTAATTTTGTTACACCCTCTACAAGTATTTTTACTTCTAATCCAAAATTTGTTTCTATTTCGGATAAATCTATGCCAGTATCTTCAACTACATCATGTAAAAGGCCTGCAGCAATAACAGATGAACTAGCACCTATTTCTTTGAGGAGATTTGCAACAGCAACCGGGTGGATAATGTATGGCTCGCCACTCGCGCGGAATTGCCCATCATGAGCTTTATAAGCAAGTTTAAAAGCCTTTACTATAAGGTTTTGATTCTCATCATTTTCTTTATTTGATTTTTCAGAATTATGAATATCTTTAAGAAGCCAATCGGGAATGTTTATTTGATAATTCAAAGATTCACTTTCATATTTTTTATTTTCAGGCAGAATAGTTTTGGAAACTTCAATTTCGTTTTTTTCTTTTGAATTTGCAGCTGCCTCAGACATTTTATATTGCTTTAGATGTATTTTATTTAGGTCTAGAAAAATTTGCTATAAATCATGGAAAAAAATAAAGAAAAAATTATTGTAGTTAAAAATCTTACTGTTAAATATGGTCTAAAACAGCAACCTATTATCAAAAATTTTAATTTGGAAATAAATATTGGAGATCATTTGGCCATAATAGGACCTTCTGGATGTGGAAAGACCACTTTTGCAAAAACATTAGTAAATATATTGCCTGAAAAGGCCAATTCAAAAGGCTATCTATCGATTTCTAGTGTAGATCCTAGGAAAATAAGTAACAAAGATGCACAATTATATAGAAGAAACAATTTTGGATTTATTTATCAAGACTCTATAAAAAAACTTAATCCGCTAATGAGAGTTGGGGATCATTTATGTGAATTATTTAAAACGCATGATCCAACTAAATCTTCTTTAGCAATCAAAAAATTAGTAAGAGAAGTTTTTCAAAAAGTAGGAATTGAAGAAAGTAGACTTGATTCTTTCCCACATCAATTTAGCGGTGGAATGAGACAGAGAGTTTCTATAGCAATGGCACTTGCTTTGAAACCTAAATTATTAATAGCTGATGAACCTACAACAAGCTTAGATACCAAAACAAGTTTTGAAATTATGCAAGAAATAATTCATCTATGTAATGAATTTGATACAACTTTAATTTTAATTAGTCACGATATTAATCTTGCAGCAAAGTGGTGTAAAAAAGTTGCAATAATTGAAAATGGATCGATTGTTGAAAAAGGGAATATATTAGATATTTTTCAATCACCAAAATCAGATATCGGGAAAAAGTTAGTAAATGCTTCAAAAATAGTATTAGAACCAAATACTAAAAATAATGCTCGAGATCAGGTAGTTCTAGAGGTAAATAACCTAAGACATTGGTATAAATTAAATTCTTCAATTTTCGTTAATAAATGGAACAAGGCTTTAAATGAAGTTAGTTTCAAGTTGTATGAGAATGAGACTCTTGGAATAGTTGGTTCTTCAGGGAGCGGTAAAAGTACATTATGTAGGGCTTTAATTGGACTCCTTAAAGTAAGAGGTGGTGAAATAAAAATTTATGATAAAAATCATGCATTGAAAAAAAATAAATCTTTTAAAAAGAATAATAATGTGCAAATAATTTTTCAAGATCCTTTTTCAAGTTTGAATCCGAAAATGACAATTAAAGATATTTTGGAAGATATATTTTTTATTCAAAAAATTTCAGATAAAAGAAAAATTGAAAAAGAAATAAAATTAATGTTAAGAAATTTAAATCTTCCCATAAATAATGATTTTTTTAATTCTTACCCTAACCAATTATCTGGTGGTCAATTGCAAAGAATTTCATTGGCCAGGGCGCTATTGTTGAAGCCAAAAATTTTAATTTGTGATGAGAGCGTAAATATGTTGGATGCTTCAGTAAAAATAGAGATTCTTGAGTTACTAAGAGTCTTTAAAGAAAAAATGAATTTAACGATTATTTTTATTACCCATGATTTAGGTATTGCTAAAAGATTTTGTAATAGGTTGCTAGTTATGAATCATGGAAAGATAGTTGATGAAGGAGAAAGTTCTACAATATTCACTAAAACTCAAAATTCGTATACAAAATCGCTTCTAAATTCCTCTTTAAATCTCATTTAACTTTAAGAACACTCAGTAATTTTTGAAAATCTAATGGTAATTCTGATTCAAATATCATTTCTTTACCATTTATTGGATGTATAAGTCCAAGCTTGATGGCGTGTAAAGCTTGGCCATCCAATTTACATGGTAGTTTTTTACATCTTCCATATAATGGATCACCCACAATTGGATGATTAATGTGAGCGCAATGAACTCTTATTTGATGCGTCCGCCCCGTATCTAGTTTGAAACTCATTAACGAGTAATTGCCAAATCTTTCTTCTAATTTCCAGTAGGTACATGCATACCTTCCTGAAGTTTCATCAACTACTTTATATTTCAATCTATTTGATTTATCTCTGCCAATGTGTCCCACTATTTGGCCTTCTTCAGAATGAGGTGCTCCATGAATTACTGCAATATATTCGCGTGATGCTATTTTTTCTTTAATTTGTTTCTGGAGATTTACTAATGCCTCTTGGCTTTTTGCAACCACCATACATCCGGAGGTATCTTTATCTAATCTGTGAACAATCCCAGGTCTTAGTTTCCCATTAATTCCAGGCAGATCTTTACAGTGAAAAAGTAATCCATTCACTAAAGTTCCAGATTTGTGTCCAGGGGCTGGATGAACTATTAGACCTGATTGTTTATTGATGACTATGATGTGCTCGTCTTCAAAAAGGATATTTAAATCCATTTTTTCAGGTTTCAAATAAATTAGAGGTTCTGGAGGAGGCATCCATATTTGAACATTGTCGCCATTTTTTAAGGGGGTCTTTGCTTTTGCGGTCTTGTAGTTTACAAGTACCAAACCTGAATTTATAAAATGTTGAATGCTTGCTCTACTTTGTTCTGGCCTTTTACTTACCAACCATCTGTCTAGCCTCATAGGCAGAGGTAGCTCATAAATAATTTCTATGAGCTCACCTTCTCCAATGCCAAAAGAATTTTGATTATTTAATTCCATAGTGGGACTTCTAAAGCAATTTTACCCAGCATTTGATTTCTATAATCTTCCAATAACTTATGAGACATTCTCCTTTTATCACCTGAGGTATGTTTTGAAGCTGCTTCTTTGATCCAAGCAGAAGGACTCTTAAAGCCTTTGGTAATATCAACTCCATATCTATTAGATATTTGTTTAACTGAGATATTCGCATTCTTATCTTTGTTGAGAGTAGATATAATTTTGATAAACCCAATTGCGACACTCTCTATTTCATAAGCAGCTTCACCAATATCGTCACACAGAGCAAGATTAAGTGCTGATTTTTGATCTTCTAAATTTGGAGGTATGACACCAGGAGCATCTAGCAGATCTATACCACTTTCTAATTTTATCCATCTTAAATTACGAGTCACCCCTGCTTTCCTAGCGCTATCTACAACTCTTTTTTTTGCAATTCTATTAATTAAGGCTGACTTTCCTACGTTTGGAAAACCAAGTGTAAGGGCTCTAATTGGCCTAATTCGCATTCCTCTAGAGATTCTTCTATCGTCGATTGACGACCTAGAATCTTTGGCTGACTTACAAATTTCTTTAATCCCAATTCCTCTTTTAGCATCACACCAAAGAGGATATTGATCTTTAGCATTAAACCATTTGTTCCAACTATTGATTGTATGAGGGGAGATCATGTCTGATCTGTTAATAACAAGAATATGTTTTTTATTATTTATCCATTTATTTAAGTGTGGATGTCCTGTTGACAAAGGAATTCGTGCATCTCTAACTTCTATGACTAAATCCACTTTATTGATAACTTCAGATAATTTCTTTTCTGCTTTTGCGATATGGCCTGGGTACCATTGGATTTTGGGTATTTCCACTTCAATAAATCAAATAAAATTTTGTATTCCTTTTAGTTTTTATAAGTTTCAAAAGTTTTTACTTCTAAAGTTTAGTATAAATTTAATGACTAAAAAATTTTTATAATCGTTAATTTTTAAAATTTATTAAGGCATAGGTAACAGTAACTACTTTTTAACCCAATAAGCCCAAATTAACGTTAGGGTCTTGAGATTATAAATATAGCTTGTTTAATGTCAAAATTATCTCTTTCCAGTCTTGATAAGACACATTTAGAAGGAAAAAAAGTTCTTGTAAGAGTAGATTTTAATGTTCCATTAAATGAAGATGGTCAAATAACCGACGATACGCGTATTCGTGCAGCGATCCCAACTATTGAATATCTTATTGATCATTCCGCAAAAGTTATTTTAGCTGCTCATTTTGGTAGACCAAAGGGTCAGGTAAATGAAAAAATGAGATTAACTCCAGTAGCAGCAAGATTAAGTGAATTGTTGGGGCAAAATGTTGCTCTTACTAAAAGCTGTATTGGTGATGAAGCAGTTGTACAATCAAATAGCTTATCTAATGGAGATGTTCTTTTACTTGAAAATGTTCGTTTTTTTGGTGAAGAAGAAAAAAATAACCTGGAGTTTGCAAAAAAATTAGCATCACATGCAGATATGTATGTAAATGATGCTTTTGGTGCTGCTCATAGAGCGCATGCTTCAACTCAGGGTGTTACAAATTATTTAAGTCCCTCAGTAGCTGGATTCCTTTTAGAAAAAGAATTGAAATACCTACAAGGAGCTGTAGATTCCCCAAATCGTCCATTGGCAGCAATAGTTGGAGGATCAAAGGTTAGTAGCAAAATAGGAGTACTTGATTCTTTACTAGATAAGTGTGACAAAATTATGATTGGTGGAGGCATGATTTTCACTTTTTATAAAGCTAGAGGTCTAGATGTCGGAAAGAGCCTTGTAGAAGAAGATAAACTTGAGCTTGCTAAAGATTTAGAAGCAAAAGCAAAAGCAAAAGGAGTAGAATTGCTATTACCCACTGATGTTGTTTTGGCTGATGAATTTTCTCCAGACGCCAATAGTAAAATATCTCAAATTGATGCAATTAGTGGGAATTGGATGGGTCTAGATATTGGTCCAGATTCCATTAAAGTTTTTCAGAATGCTCTTGCAGAATGTAAGACAATTATTTGGAATGGTCCAATGGGAGTTTTTGAATTTGATAAATTTGCAGACGGTACAAATGCAATAGCTACGACTCTTGCGGACTTAAGTGCTTTTTCTGAAGTTTGTACAATAATTGGTGGTGGAGATTCAGTTGCAGCAGTTGAAAAAGCAGGATTAGCTGAGAAAATGTCTCATATATCTACTGGAGGTGGGGCTAGTTTGGAACTTTTAGAAGGAAAAACCTTACCAGGTGTGGCTGCGTTAAATGACGCTTAGGCTAAATCTTATCAACAATATCAATGCTTTTTGTGAAAGTAATTATTCCTTCAGGATGAGCTATTATTCCTGACCAAATTTGTATCCCTGGTTTTGAAGGGGCTCTTGTTATTTTAAAAATCCCTCCAGACGCCAATGGCTCCAATAATATTTCTTGTTCAAATAATGAATTAACTTGATGAGGTTTTATAGCTCCAGCAATAATTACTTCTTCAAGAGGCTTATTTAGAATTATATCTATATCGTATTTTGAACCAGTAAGAACTCTATTAGGAATTTTAAAACTAATATCTATTTTTTTATTATCGTTTCTTATTGTGGTGAATAAATTTTTGATAATCCCTTCATCTATTTTCCCATTTGCGATTGAAAATAAATAATCAAATTTGGATTCGAGTATATATATTTCTCCATTAACTATTTTTTCTCCAAGAACTTTTATTCGCAAAATATCTTCATCTGGAGTATTAGATTTTAATCTTTTGATCTTCCATTTGCTGTTAGGGAAATCATTAATAATCTTTGAAAATTGTTTTGGTATATTTTGGCTTTCTTCATTTCTAAAATTCTTTCTAATGAATTCTAAATCTTTTGCATTTAAGGAGTTTTCTAAATTTTTTATAAAATCAACTTTCAAAGTTTGCGTTATTGCTGAATAGGGAAAAATAAGATAAACAAATAAGTAGAGAAGAAATCCTATATTTTTGAATAAGTTTAAATTAAACATATTAATCATTGGTTATTTTATTCTACTATTTTAGGTTTTTATGTCTAAAAAAAATAATTTATTAATTGCAGCAAGTGGGACGGGGGGGCATATTTTCCCAGCCTTAGCAGTTTCTAAAGAGGTGGAAGATGAATGGAATATTCATTGGTTGGGTGTTAGTCAAAGACTTGATGCAAATTTAATTCCCGAAAAATATAATTTGAGGACTTTGAATATAAAGACACCAAGAAAAAATATTTTCTTGTTTTATCAATATATAGAAATTTTGATGTCAACTTTTCAAATAATTAGGATCTTAAAAGAAAAAAAAATTAACTTAGTTTTTGCGACTGGCGGTTATATATCAGCACCTACTATTGTTGCTTCAAAACTTCTAAAGATACCTATCATTATTCATGAATCAAATGTAATTCCAGGAATGGTCACTAAATATTTTGGTTTTTTATGTAACTATGTTCTTTTAGGATTTAAAGAAACAAATTCTTATTTAAAAAATTGTAAAACTATTTTCACAGGAACACCTTTAAGAGAGCAATTCTATAAATTAAATTTTTTGCCAGAATGGGTTCCAAAAGGAAATGGTCCTCTTTTGATTGTTATGGGAGGTAGTCAAGGAGCAAAAGCTATAAATCAAATTCTTTATGAATCTCTAGAATTTTTAATAAAAAAACAATTTCGGATAGTTCATATTGTTGGTGAATCTAATCAACAACCTTTTCATGTAAAAAACTTCAAAAATTATATTCAAAAGAAATTTACTAATGAAATAGCAGCTTTAATTCAAAACTGTGATCTTGTAATATCGAGATCTGGTGCAGGAACAATCAATGAATTAATGGAGGCTGAAAAACCTTCAATTTTGATTCCATATCCAGATTCTAAAAATAATCATCAGGAGAAAAATGCCATGATTCTTGCTGCATGCGGAGGCTCAGTTTTAATCAATCAGAATAAAATGTCTAAAGAAGTTTTTGAAGAAACTCTAGAAAGAATTTTTAAAATAAAATCAAAAAAGGGAAAAAATCATTATGAAATATTAGATCTCATGAAGAAGAATATGGAAAATAATAATAAAATTAAATCTAAAAATGAGATTAAAAAGTATATTAATTATTTTTTAAAGGAATTCTGAATTTCTTCACATAAAAGAGTGTTATTTTTTCTATTCTGAAGACTTATTCTTGCCCACTTTTCGTCAAGAAATCTAAATGAAGTGCATTCTCTAAGCAATATACCCTTATTTTCTAAGTATTTTATATTTGGCGACAAAGATGTTTCACTTTCTATTAAAAAAAAGTTGGTCGAAGAGTTATGAATTTTAAGGTTATCTATTTTTAATAATTTTTCAAATACTCTCTTTTTTTCAATATTTATCCAGCTGTGAATCTGTTTTGTCCACTGTTCATAGAATTTTTTATTACTTAGTAGATCAATTCCTGCTTTAATAGAAAATGAATTTAAAGGCCAAGGATCTCTATTTATTTCCCATTGTTTAAGTTTTTTAGATGAGCCAATAACATAACCTAATCTCAGACCAGGAATATTGAAGATTTTGGTCAAGCTTCTCAAGACTAATAAATTATCAAATTTTTTGGTTAATGGTATTAAAGATTCTTTGTCTCCATTAGGTGTTATCGATAAGAAAGCTTCATCGCAGATAACTAATTTATATTTTTTCACAACTTCCTCTAATGAATTCTTTTCCCATAATTGGCCGGTAGGGTTATGTGGATTTGTTATCCAAATCACATCACCTTTTGGATGAACCGGAAATGATTGAGGAAAAATTTCATTCCAGTTTTTTGGTAATTCGCAATTTATAAAATTACTATTCCAACAATTTAAAGATCTTTCATAATCAACAAATGATGGAGAAGGAATACAACTTATTCCGAATTTGGATGCTTCATAACCTGCCCAGGTTATTAATTCAGAAGCTCCATTTCCAGGCAATATATTGTCTGGATTTATCCCATGAAATTTGCCGATTATTTCTTTCAGATCACTTAAGTTTCTTTCAGGGTAATATCTAAAGCCAAGATTCTTAATTTCCGCATTTATTGAATCTATTATTATTTGAGGGGGATCAAAGGGTACTAATGATGCACTTGCATCAATGATTTCGGAGGGTGATAAATTTAATTTTTTCGCAGTTGCATATACATTTCCACCGTGCTTCAAGTTTGATCCTTGCATGGCTAACGTTGAGTAATCATGTGGTTCATTATTCATTCTCTAATTTTATTCAACCCATTTTAAATCTGATCCAATTGCATCTTTTATACTAGATAATTGATGGTTATTGAGTTGCTTTATAATTCCCTCAAGTATATCTGGTACTAATTGTGGACCCTTATATATCCATCCTGTATAAAGTTGAATTAATGATGCTCCAGAACAAATTCTTTCCCAAGCCGACTCAGGACTATCTATTCCACCAACGCCAATTAAAATAATCTTTTTATCAATATTATGTATATGTTTTATTATTTGATTTGCTTTTTTTTGGAGAGGCCTTCCACTTAATCCTCCATTCTCCTGAGAGAGTAATAATCCAGTTTGCCTGATCTTTCTATTTTCAAGACCTAATCTATCAATGCTGGTGTTTGTAGCAATTATTCCATCGATGTTTTCCTCGATTATTAATTGGCAAATATCTTCAATATCTTTAAGGTCTAAATCTGGCGCAATTTTTACAAATAATGGTGGACAATTAGGTAAGTTTTTAATTTCTCTAAGAAGTTCTTTAAGAAGAATGGGATCTTGTAATTTTCTTAGTCCTTCAGTATTTGGAGAACTAACGTTTATTGCTGCGTAATCACAATATGGAATTAATAATTTTAGAGAAGTTAAATAATCATCTTTTGCTTGAGATAAATCTGTAATTTTTGACTTACCGAAATTTATCCCTAAACAAATATTCTCCCTGTTTTTTTTAAACTCAATGCCTTGTTCGACAAAGTTTTTAACTAGATTTTCAGCACCATTATTATTGAAACCCATTCTATTTAATGCTGCTTCTTCTTCTGCCAATCTAAATAACCTTGGTTTGGGATTTCCATTCTGAGCAAATTTAGTTACTGTACCAAGCTCAGCAAATCCAAAACCAAAATCTTTCCATATATTTGCAGCATTTCCATTTTTGTCAAAACCCGCAGCTAAACCAATTGGATTACAAAAATTTATTCCACATATGTTCTGAGTTAACCTTTTATCAACTACAGAAAATTCTTCATTTAGATTTTTTAAGATGGAAGATACTATAGGCCAATTATATTTTCTTGAACTGAATGATAGGAGACTAAGAGATAAATTTGTTAAGTATTCTGCGTCAATTCCAGAGTCTTTTTTTAATACAGGGGTAATCAGGTTTTTATAAAGATTTTTAAATCCCCCCTTCTGTTCATTCATAAAAAATTAGGTTTCTTTTTTTTCTATTATCCAATATTTTTTATCTTTAGGAATCAATCTCCAATTACGCCATGCAAAAAGTGAATATTGTTTTATCTTTAAGTGGTTTTCATCACCTAATAAGGTTTCTAGTTCAGGTGAACTTAACAGGTACTTTTTTTCTGCAAATTTTTGAATTAATTCATTGCGGGAAAATAATTCCTGAATTTCTGCAGGTGCATTTTTTTCAAAACAATCTACTGAGGATTCTACTTTTTTTAAGTTACTTTTTATAGATATACCTTTGCTGTAATTGGTTGCAATTTTATCAACCCTATCATTTTGTTTATCTCCGCTATGACCTTTAACATATTCCATTATTAGGCCATTAATTCTTAATTGATCAATTTTTTGCCATAGATCAAGATTCTGAACTGGTTTTCCTGAACTTGTTTTCCATCCATTTTTCTTCCAATTAATAATCCATTTTGTATAACCCTCTATGACATATTTACTATCAGTTCTTAGTTTAAAGTTCTCTTTTAATTTGTAGGTTTTTAATTTCTCAAGGGTTTTTATAGCCGCAGTAAGTTCCATTCTATTATTAGTAGTATTTTGCTCGGAACCACCTATTTCTAATTCGCTGTTATCGTCAAAAATTATTAAACCGCCCCAACCACCTGGGCCTGGATTACCACTGCAGGCTCCATCGGTTGCGGCTTCAATCGCAATACTATCACTATTCATAATTTTTGAAGCCGATATTAAGGTTATCGGCTTGAAAAAATGGACTCTTACTTAAGTGTAACTTTACCGCCAGCTTCTTCAATCTCTTTCTTTAAAGATTCAGCATCTGCTTTGGCAATTCCTTCTTTTACTGTTTTTGGTGCAGATTCAACAAGTGCTTTTGCATCGCCAAGACCTAGACCAGTTGCATTTCTAACAACCTTAAGTACTTTGATTTTTGCAGCTGCATCAAAGCTTTCGAGAACTACATCAAATTCAGTTTTTTCTTCAGCAGCGCCACCATCTGCGTCACCGCCAGCTGCTCCTGGAGCTGCCATTACTACACCTGCAGAAGCTGCAGCAGATACACCAAAAGCATCTTCAATTTGCTTTACAAGCTCAGATGCTTCTAAAAGTGATAAAGATTTTAATGATTCAAGAATTTCTTCAGTTTTTGCGGACATTTTCTTAAAAGTTAATTAGGGTTTTGATTTAAGATTCTGATTTTTCAGAATGTTGTTTAAGTGATCTAGCAAGTCCAGAAGGCACTTCATTGATAGAGATCGCAATTTTTGTTGCTACGCCATTTAGAGCGCCAGCAATTTTTGCCATCAATACTTCTTTAGATGGAAGACTTGCAATTTCTTTTATTTCAGAATCGCTAAGAAGTCTACCTTCAAATAAAGCTCCTTTGGTCTCGGATTTTTTGGTCTCTTTTTGAAAAGATTGGATTGCTTTTACAGCACCACCAACATCTTCTTTAATTAACACAAAAGCATTTGTTCCGGTCAGTAAAGATTCAAGATTGTTCCAATTACTATCTCCATCAATAGCTTTGCGCATTAATGAATTTTTAGTAACTTTGCAGATGCCCTTAGTTGTTTGCAATCTAGATCGCAAATCTGACATCTCTTTGATAGTTAAACCTTTATAGTCAAGAACTACAGCCATTTCCGAGTCGTCTAAAAGAGATTTAATCTCAGTAACGATTTTTTGCTTATTCTCTAGTGTTCGGCCCATTGATGTTTTTTGGATCGTAATTTAGGGAGAGCAGGAAATGCGGCAAAGTTCTTTTAAAGAGGCCGCTTTTATTAGATCCAAAAAGAAATAATTTAAGACGAGTCCTCGGTAGGAATTAAAAATTTAGAATGACTAAATAAACCTACTTTCTTTGGCCGTATTATTGCAATATAAATTATACTACAAAGCGTTAACCTTCAGGTTGGTAATCTTGTACAGCATTTATGTCTAATTGAACTGAAGGCCCCATTGTTGAAGTTACATAAAAAGTTTTCCAATACTTTCCTTTAGCTCCACTTGGTTTATTTTTATCAATTGATTCTTGTAAGGTTTTTAGGTTGTCAAATAGAGCCTCTTTTGTGAAACTTGCTTTTCCAAAGCGGACATGAACGATTCCAGCCTTATCTGCTCTAAATTCGAGCTTACCAGCTTTGAATTCTTTTATTGCATTAGCAATATCATTAGTAACTGTTCCAGCTTTAGGATTAGGCATTAAACCTCTAGGTCCTAAAACTCTTCCTAATTTTGCAACCTTTGGCATCATATCTGGAGTTGCAATAAGTAGATCAAACTCCATATTCCCTTTGTTGATGCTTTCTACTAGATCTTCTTCGCCAAATAAATCTGCACCAGCAGCCTTAGCTTTCGATACATTCTCACCACTTGTAATTACTGCAATTTTGATGCTTTGGCCAGTTCCATGTGGTAATGCAACAGTGGTCCTTAATTGTTGATCAGTATATTTTGGATCAATACCTAGACGTATATGTGCTTCAATAGTTTCATCAAATTTTGCATTAGCATTTTCCTTGATAATACTAAGAGCTTCAAGTGGTGCGTAGATGCGATCTTCTATCTTTGTTGATAGAGCCGCCATTCTTTTAGATAGTTTTTTCATAATAATATTGGGTCCAAACGGTTATTAACTAACCTCCCCTAAATAGTGAGAAATTGCGTATTGAACTCAATCAGTGATAGAGACGCCCATATTACGAGCAGTACCCTCAATGACTTTCATTGCTGATTCAACACTAGAACAGTTTAGATCAGGAAGCTTAGTTTTGGCTATTTCTTCTAATTGAGCTTTACTTATATTTCCAACAGAGCCTTTTGCGGATTCACCTGAACCTTTCTCTATACCAGCAGCTTTTGTTATTAAGACGGAAGCAGGAGGTGTTTTTGTGATAAAAGTAAAGCTTCTATCTTCAAAAACAGAAATCTCGACTGGAATTACAAAACCTGCTTTATCTTGAGTTCTTGCGTTGTATTCTTTGCAAAATGCCATGATATTGACACCATGTTGTCCTAAAGCTGGCCCTACAGGAGGAGCGGGATTTGCTTTGCCTGCTTGAAGAGCAAGCTTGATAACTGCAACAATTTTTTTTGCCATTAGATTAGAGAATTTAAGCTGGAGTAGAAAATCATAATTTTACTCGATAAACAAGAATAATTAGAAATTAATTTTGTTTATTGATTTGGGAGAATTCTAATTCTACAGGAGTCTCGCGCCCAAATATTGAAAGTAATGCTTTTAATTTATTTCTCTCTCCGGAAACTTCTATAACTTCTCCCTGGAAATCCTTGAATGGACCGCTAGTTACTATGATTCTATCTTTTTCTTCAATATCTAACTTGATTACAGCTTTTTTCTCTGATGCTCGCTTAAAGATTCTATTAACTTCTTGTCTTGATAATGGTCGAGGTTTGATATGACCTCGCGATCTTCCGCTACCTCTACCATCTTCAGCACCGACAAAGTTAATTACATTTGGAGTACTTTTAACAGCCATCATTGTATCTTCATCCAAAATCATTCTTACTAGGACATAACCTGGGAAAACTTTTTCTTCAGTAGTTTGTCTGCTTCCATCTTTTTTTAATTTGATTCCTGGAGTTTGGGGAATTTCAATTTCAATGATTCTATTATTAACACCTAAAGTTACTGATCTCTGTTCAAGAGTCGCTTTTACTTTTTTTTCACAGCTTGATGCTACTTGAACTGCATACCATCTTGCGATGCTTGTATTTGCTTTTGAAGAAGCAAGGTTTGAAGTTAATTCATTACTCATTTTTCTGGAAACTTAATTAAAGTCTTTATTAATGGATATTCGGGAGATAATTCAACCAAAAATTTGCGAGGCTGCCCATCCATAGAATCTGCTAACAGAAGCAATGGCTGCAGCAGAAAAAGATACCATAATTATAACTGCTACTGATTCGCTAAAAAGTTGTTGTTTGTTAGGCCACACGACAAGTTTAAGCTCATCGTAGGTAGATCTAAAAAAATTATCCTTTTTTTTAGGCTCTTCAACTTCACGAGAATCCTTTTTAAGAGGTTCTTTATTAGTAGTAGGACTTGTCACAAAATTTTTTTGAAATTAAGCTTTATGCTTTTGTTTTTATTTTAGCTTATTGATTTACTCCTCAGCTAGGTTTGAAAACGATCTCATCTTTTTTAGCAGGGTTAAGTTTAATTGTTATATTTTTTTTATTTTTGAAGCTATCCTCTAAAAGTTTTGCGGCCAAGGGATTTTCTATTTGTCTTCTAAGTTCCCTGCTTAGTGGCCTAGCACCATATTCAGGTTCGTAAGAATCGTTTGCAATTTTGTTGATAACTTTTTTGTCTATAGAGATATTTATTTTCTGCTCAAGTAGCAAGTTCTTTAAATCTTCTGTTTGTAGAATGATTATCTTTTGAAGTTCATCAATAGATAATGGATCAAACTTTACCACTTCGTCAATTCTATTTAAAAATTCAGGTCTAAAAATTGAAGACAATGCATTACTAATTGAATCATCTAAAGTTTGTTGATCTTTTTCTAACTTTTCCTCACTTTTAGAAATCTTTTGTGAATACTCCAGTATAGATTTACCAGCTAAGTTACTTGTCATAATGATTACCGTATTTTTGAAATCTACGGTCCTTCCTTGAGAGTCCGTTAATCTTCCTTCATCTAAGACTTGCAAAAGGATATTAAATACTTCTGCATGTGCTTTTTCTATCTCATCAAGAAGTATTACTGAATAAGGTTTATGTCTTACAGCTTCAGTTAATTGACCTCCCTCTTCATAACCAACATAACCCGGGGGAGCTCCTAAAAGTCTTGCTACGGCATTTTTCTCCATATATTCACTCATGTCTAATCTTAGAAGTGCGTCTTCTTCATCAAATAAAACTGTTGCAAGAGATTTTGCTAATTCTGTTTTACCAACCCCAGTAGGACCCATAAATAAAAAAGATCCAATAGGTCTTTTAGGACTTTTCATACCAACTCGAGCTCTTCTAATTGCAGCAGAAACAGCTTCTATGGCATTTTTTTGTCCAATAACTTTTTCACTTAGTTCTGTTTCTAGATTGACTAATTTCTTACGTTCATTTGAAACTACTTTAGAAATTGGAATACCTGTGATTTTTGATATAACATCTGCAATATCATCAGGTTCAACTTGATATTTAAAAGGGAAATTTCTATTTTTATTTATTTTATTAAAGTTTTCTTCAAGTTTTTGTATATCATTCTCTATTTCACTTAACTCTTCTTCAAGCTTCTCGAAATAATCTAGATCATTTTCAATTTCACGATTTGATTTATCTTTAATTTGTTTTGTTAGCTTATCTTCTTCTTTCATTAAAATAGATAATTCCTCCATTTCTTCACGTAAATTGTTCCAATTTTCCAAAAGAACGTTCAATTTTGCCTCTGATTGTTGTCTATTATTTAATAGTTTTTCTTGAGCTTCGATATTTTCTCCTTGAAAATTATTCAATTTTTCATTAATAGTATTAAGTTTGTTTTCTTGTTGGAGAATAATTTGTGGCATATTATTAGACTCGATTTTCAACTGTGCAGCTGCTTCATCAATTAAATCTATTGCACTATCAGGGAGACATTTATCGCTGATGTACCTATCGGCCAATTTTGCAGAATAGTTTACAGCCTCTTCAGAAATTTTTATGCCATGATGTGATTCATATTTCTTTTTGATCCCTTGTAATATTTTTGCGCTTAATTCTACTGAAGGTTCATTAACAGCTATCTTTTGAAAGCAATTATTTAATGCCTGATCTTTTTCAATAGTTTCACGAAATTTCTCAGGTGTTGTTGTACCGATACATCTAAGTTCT
Source organism: Prochlorococcus sp. AH-736-N03 (assembly GCA_028140765.1). Lineage (GTDB taxonomy): Bacteria > Cyanobacteriota > Cyanobacteriia > PCC-6307 > Cyanobiaceae > Prochlorococcus_A. Next base: position 20,168 of record JAOIOX010000015.1, read on the forward strand.
CCTTCAGCTAGTAAAGGTTTTAAGATATTACTGATGTCGGTAGAAGATCTGTCAGAACTTAATATTGAGTGAATTTCATCAATAAATAGAATCATTCCTTGGTTTGGATTATTTAGTTCCTGCATTATTAAGCTTAGTCTTTCCTCGAGTTGACCTCTAAATTTGGTCCCAGAAACTAATGCACCTAAGTCAAGTGAAATAATTTTTAAGTCTTTTAATGTATCAGGAACTTTTTTGTCTACAATTAATTGAGCAAGTAATTTTGCAATTGAGGTTTTACCAACTCCAGGATTACCAATAAGTATAGGGTTATTTTTGTTTCTTCTGCAGAGTACCCTCATTAAATTATTTATCTCATTTTCTCTTCCTAAAACTGGATCCAGTAGCCCTTTTTCAGCTGATTCTGTTAAATCTTTTCCATAAATTGAAAGAGCATTTTCATCTTTTCCAACTTGTTTTTTGGTTTCAATTGGAAGTTCACTTTTCGGTAATGGAACAATAGCTTTTTTGAATTTTTCTCCTTTTAAAAAAGTCTCGTTAGTCTCATTGTTTGATTCAAAATTAGATTGATTATTTATCTCAATTAAATTCTCATAATTAAAAGAATCTTTTGATTGATTAATATTTGGGTAAAACTTTAATTCTTCCTCTAATTTTTCCATTGAAAGGTTTCCTTCTGCAAAAACATAATTTCCAATTCTTAAATCTCTACCAAGAGCAATTAGTAAATGAGGTATTTCTATTAATCTTGATCCCCATTGAGTTTTAATCTGATTCGCGTTATCTAATAAAATTTCTAAATCTTCTCCGATAGTAAAAATATCTGAATCATTTGTTGGTGTCTCTTCTAAAAAATCTTCTGTAATGTCTAAAACTGTATCTTGGTCGATTGATAATTTTTCAATGAAGGCAAAGAATTCACTTGATGAGAACAATGTATGAATTATGTGTTCAATATTAAATTCGCTATGATCCCATTTTTTTGCGGTTTCTTCCCCTAATAAAAGAAGATTCCAACTAATATCGCTAAATAGTTCAGGACTGGACGTAAGTGTTTCTCTCATAAACTATAAAAACTATAGTTGATTATTAATTATTAATATTCTAAATAGGATCTGCATTAATAATCATCCAATAATTTTCAAATTGTAAGATGAATTTTAAAATTATTTAGATGAGAGGATTTGCAGGGACTTTAGAATGAAAAATCGTTAAATAATATCTAAGCTCTTAATAAAATTAAAACTATAGTTGGTTAACAAAAATATTTCAGATATTAGCCAAATAGTTCAGCTATTAATAGGATTTAAATAGTAATAATTAAATTGTGAAAGAAACTATTGATTTTCTTATTGATACTGTTGAAGCAAGGCAAGTCCTTGATTCAAGAGGTAATCCGACTGTAGAGGCAGAAGTATTTTTGGAATGTGGTGCAAGTGGTAGAGCAATTGTTCCCAGCGGAGCTAGCACTGGTGCTCATGAGGCACATGAATTAAGAGATGGTGGTTCGAAATATATGGGGAAAGGCGTTTTGAATGCTGTTAATAAAATTCATGAAACAATATCACCGGCTTTATGCGGTTTGTCATCTTTAGATCAAACTGCAGTAGATAAATTAATGATTGAAATTGATGGAACTCCTAATAAGTCTAACCTTGGAGCAAATTCAATCCTTGCAGTAAGTCTTGCAACTGCTAGAGCATCAGCAAATGCTTTAGACATTCCCCTATATAGATATCTTGGAGATCCATTATCCAATCTTCTTCCAGTCCCATTGATGAATGTAATAAATGGTGGTGCTCATGCACCAAATAGCCTTGATTTTCAGGAATTTATGCTTGTTCCACATGGAGTTAATAATTTCAGTGAATCATTAAGAATGGGCACTGAAATTTTTCACTCATTAAAATCATTACTTGATCAAAAAGGTCTATCTACTGCTGTAGGTGATGAGGGTGGATTTGCCCCGAATTTGTCATCAAGCGAAGAAGCAGGGGACTTATTATTAGAAGCAATTCAAAAAGCCGGATTTAAGCCTGGTGAGCAGGTATCTTTAGCTCTAGATGCTGCTAGTACTGAATTTTATAGTGACGGTATATATAAATATGAAGGTAAAAGTTTAAATAGTTCTGAAATGATTTCATATCTTTCAAGATTAGTTTCTAATTATCCCATAGTTTCAATAGAGGATGGTTTAGCTGAGGATGATTGGGAGGGTTGGTCAGAATTAAACAAAGAATTAGGAAATAAAGTTCAGCTTGTAGGTGATGATTTATTCGTTACTAATACAGAAAGATTACGGAAAGGGATTATAGAAAAATCTGCCAATTCAATCCTAATAAAGGTAAATCAAATTGGAACATTAACTGAAACTCTGGAAGCTATTGAATTAGCTAAAATGTCTGGTTTCACAAGTGTTATAAGTCATAGAAGTGGTGAGACTGAAGATACAACAATTGCAGATTTATCTGTCGCCACAAGATCGGGTCAGATCAAGACTGGTTCTTTGAGCAGAAGTGAAAGGATTGCAAAATATAATAGGCTTTTAAAAATTGAGGAGGAATTAGGAAATCAAGCAAGATTCGCTGGAGCTTTAGGTTTAGGTCCCAAAAATATATAGTTTTTTAGCGCTTAAGTTTTTCTAAACGTGAACCTTTTCTCATACTTAATTGGCACTTTATCCAATCAATACTTATTGGTAGTGCAAACAAAAGTGGCAACAATGCAAAATTATTTTGTTTATTGGTTACAAGTAAAGCAGATGCAATTGATAAGCTTCCTATGAGAATTGAATGGCCTAAAGTTTTTTGAGCCGTAAACATTTTTTTGAATTGCCTATCAGACTCTCCCATTCTTATTTGCAATTGTAAATCGCCCTGTTCTAACCTTTCTAAACTTTCATCTATTCTTTTGGGAATTCCAACAGCTTTCGATCCTAGTTCACCTACTTGCCTTCCAAATTGGTTAATTAAATCGTTGGGACTTTGATTATTTGAAGTCATAAGTTCTATTAAATAAGGCTTGGTAACTGATACAAGGTT
>JAOIOX010000016.1 GCA_028140765.1 Prochlorococcus sp. AH-736-N03
TTTGAACTGATGGACCTTCTGGACCCAAAGGGAAGCCACTACCAATCGCAATAATTCCTGATATGAGCTTTACTAATCCTACTTTTAAATTCATTGGAACTTTTTTATGTCTTAAGAAACCCATAATTTGACTCACACCTGAACCTTTTGCGGCAGGTGCTATATTTTTGATCAAATATCCTGCAATAGCTCCCCCTAGAGCTCCAAAAATAGGTAAGACCGCAATAGATGGGAATTGGTCTAATAATGCTAATCTCCAATTATTAATAAAATAGATTCCAGTTTTAAAAGATATGCTTGTAATTGAAGCCCCTAGACCTGTTAATAAGAGAGAAAATGCAACAACTAGAGATCTTTGTTTTAATAATTTTTTGATGCTACGAGAAGAATTATTACTTGTTTTTTGAATATTATTATTTATAAAGTTTGACATGGTCCATGATTATTTTGTCAAGCTGAAATCGTGTATTTCATTAAATTGAAGATAGCGATAAAGTTCATCTGAATATGGATTAATTTTGTTTTTAGTAATATCCTGATATTCTTCTATTTCAGGAATTCTTCCAAGCAGTGCACAAACTGCTGCCAATTCTGCACTCCCTAAAAATACTTGCGCATTCTTGCCAAGTCTATTGTCAAAATTTCTTGTACTTGTAGAAAATACTACAGAACCTTCATCAACTCTAGCTTGATTTCCCATACATAATGAACAGCCTGGCAACTCTAATCTTGCACCACAATCTTCAAATATTTTATAGTAGCCTTCAGCTCTTAGAGTTTCTTCATCCATTTTTGTTGGTGGACAAATCCATAATTTAGCTTTTAAATTTTGTATTCCTTCAAGAACTTTTGAAGCTGCCCTGTAATGACCAATATTTGTCATGCAAGAACCTATAAAAACCTCGTCAATATTTGTATTTGCAACATCAGTGATTTCTTTCACATTATCTGGATCATTAGGGCAAGCAACTATAGGTTGTGTTACTTTTGCTAAATCAATTTCAATGATTTCTTCATACTGAGCGTTTGAATCTGGTTGAATTAATGATGGTTTCTTTAACCAATTTTTCATATCATTTATTCTTCTTGAAATCGATTTTGAATCTTCATAATTGCTCTCGATCATTTTTTCTAGCAGGCAAATATTGCTTTTTAAATATTCTTGAACAGTTTCTTGGGATAAAAGTATTGTGCTACCAGCGCATGAGCGTTCTGCAGTAGCATCAGTAAGTTCAAAAGCTTGTTCAAGTTTTAGGTTTGGTAATCCCTCAATTTCCATAATTTTCCCGTTGAATATATTTTTCTTATTTTCTTTCTCAACAGTTAATAGTCCTTTTTTAATTGCGAAGAGAGGGATTGCATTAACTAAATCTCTAAGAGTAATTCCTGGTAATAATTCTCCCTTAAATTTAACCAGCACGGATTCCGGCATATTTAAAGGCATTGATCCTATTGCAGCGGCAAATGCAACAATGCCTGAGCCTCCAGGAAATGAAATGCCAAGAGGAAATCTTGTATGACTATCTCCACCTGTACCAACAGTATCAGGGAGAAGCATTCTGTTAAGCCAGCTATGAATGATTCCGTCTCCAGGCTTAAGAGCTACTCCACCTCTTTGAGATATAAAATCAGGTAATTCTTTATGTGTAAGTAGATCTACTGGTTTAGGATATGCAGCTGTGTGACAAAAACTTTGCATCACTAAATCTGCAGTAAATCCTAAACAAGCTAGTTCTTTTAATTCATCTCTAGTCATTGGCCCAGTTGTATCTTGACTACCAACTGTGGTCATTATTGGTTCACAGGTCGTTCCTGGCCTAACTCCATATAAACCGCATGCTTTGCCTACTATTTTTTGAGCTTGAGTAAATCCGGCACTACTTTCGGTTGGATTTTGTGGTCTAGTAAATATTTCACTTGGTTGATAATCTAATTTGTTTCTAATTTTGTCCGTAAGAGATCTTCCAATCATAAGATTAATTCTTCCGCCAGCTTGAATTTCATCAGTAAGAGTTGATGGATACAATTCGAATTTGCTTATTAATTCTTCAGTATTTGAATCTTTTTCAATTTTTTTAATTATGCCTTTATAGGGATATATTTTAATAACATCTCCTGTTTTCATTTGAGATACGTCAGCTTCTATAGGTAAAGCTCCTGAATCCTGTGCAGTATTGAAGAAAATTGGGGCTATTTTGCTACCAATTATTATTCCACCTGTTTTTTTGTTGGGAACAAAATCGATATCTTTCCCTATATGCCAAATGAGTGAATTAATAGCAGATTTTCTAGAACTCCCTGTTCCAACAACATCTCCAACATAAGCTATTGGTAAATTTTGTTTTTTTAAATTCTCAAGAATCTTTAGTCCATCAGGTTTTTTAAATTCCAACATAGCTAATGCATGCATTGGAATATCCGGGCGTGTTGTTGCATGTACAGCTGGAGATAAGTCGTCTGTGTTTGTTTCACCGTCAACTTTAAATACTAAACAAGTAATCTCTTTCTCCAGAACTTTTTTATTTATGAACCATTCTGCATTTGCCCAACTATTTACAACTTCTTGTGCATAAATATTATTTTGAGATAATTCATAAATTTCATTAGCCGAGTCGTAAACAAGAATAATATTTTTTAAAACTTCTGCCGCTTTTTTTGCGAGTAAACTATTTTCTCCTTTAAGTATTTCAACCAAAGAATTTACATTGTATCCGCCTATCATTGTTCCAAGTATTTCAATTGCTTTTTCGGGATTAATTGATTTGCAATATTTTTCGGAATTAACAATAGCCGTAAGCCAGCTTGCTTTTACGTAAGCAGCCTCATCAACTCCTGGGGGTACTCTATTTATTAGTAAATCAAGTAAATAAGATGAATCATAAGTACTACCTTGTTCTAATAATTTTGTAATACAATTTGTTTGTTCAGCATTTAAAGGTAAAGGAGGTATACCTTTGGCAGCTCTCTCAGCCACATGATCTGCATAATCTTTTAGCAATGTTTCCAAATTCTTCATTAGTAAGGTTTAATGCCTAATCTATTGTTATTTTTAATATTGAAAAGGAGAGTATTCATAAATGCTTTTTTAAATATTCAAACTTCTTAATTAATCAATGACGACATCATCAAATAATTCAGCTTTAGAAAAGACGTCAGATTTACATGTTCTTGAAACACGTCCATTAATACCTCCAAGTAGATTACATAATGATATACCTTTAGATCACGACTCTGCTAATACAGTATCTAAAACAAGAAGATCGATACAAAATATTTTGCATCATAATGATCAGAAGCTTTTAGTCATTGTGGGTCCATGTTCGATTCATGATCTTGAGGCGGCAAAGGAATATTCAAAATATATTCAAAAATTCCGAGAAATGTATAAAGATAAATTAGAAATAATTATGAGAGTATATTTTGAAAAACCAAGAACAACTATTGGTTGGAAGGGATTGATAAACGATCCTCATCTAGATGATTCTTATGATATTAATACTGGTTTAAGAAGGGCAAGAAGTTTGCTTTCATATTTAGCAACTCGTGGCATACCTTCTGCTACAGAATTACTAGATCCAATTGTTCCTCAATACATTGCCGATTTAATAAGTTGGACAGCCATAGGTGCACGGACTACAGAAAGTCAAACTCATAGAGAAATGGCATCAGGATTATCAATGCCTATAGGCTTTAAAAATGGAACAGATGGTTCTTTTACTACTGCAATTAATGCAATGCAGTCAGCTTCAAAATCCCATCACTTCTTAGGTGTAAATGAAAATGGAATGGCTTCTATAGTTAATACTACAGGAAATCCAGATGGACATATAGTTTTAAGGGGCGGTTCAAAAGGCCCAAATTTCGAAAGTGATCATGTACAAAGAATTTCAGCAGAATTGAGGCAGTGTAATCTTCCCCATAAAGTGATGATTGATTGTAGTCATGGAAATTCCAATAAAGATTTCCGAAAACAGTCGGAAGTGCTAAAAAATGTAGCTTCTCAAATTAGTAATGGTGAAAAAAATATTTTAGGAGTTATGCTTGAAAGTCATTTGAAGGAAGGGAATCAAAAACTTTTAAAAAAAGAAGATCTCCAGTTTGGCAGAAGCATTACAGATGCATGTATAAATATAGAAACAACAAAAGAATTAATCGCTTATTTATACGATTCAATTAGTTAGTTATTAAAAAATTAAAAAATAATGATGAAGAGATTGGAACAATGAAATTATCTATTCCAAGAACACTAAATTGTTCGAGCAAAGTCGCAATAAAGGCTATTGAAAAAAAATTTAAATTTAGACTATTTTGTTGAGAATATCCTATTGAGCAAACTACTATCAAACTTGTTAAAAACATTGTTAAGGTTCCATATAAAGATTTTTTTTGTTTAAAAAAAATCCAACTCTTTGAGTTAAAGTTTTTTCCTATTAATCCAGCTAATCCATCACCAAAAGTCATTATGAAAAATCCACTGATTAGTGCATATGGATCTTTATCCCAGAAAAGATAAATCAAAATAAATAAACTTAGACAATAAAATAATGTCCCATAACTTTTTCTCTCAACATCCTCAATTGTTGGAAATAATTTATAGTTGTAATTAATGAAAACCATTAATGAAACAATGCCTGTAAAAATTAGAGCAGAGTTTTGATTAATTTTTAAAAATTGAGCAATTGGTATTAAAGGTCCTATTCCAATATGTATTATTTTTCTTACGATTTCTTTGCTATCTTGATTATATTTTTTAAAAACTATTGATATTAAAAAAATTGAAAATAAATATAATAAGATTACAGTAAATTTTATCAATTTTGTTAAGCTGCTTTTTGATGAGTTGTCATTACTCTAAGTTTTAATATTGCTTTAGCTTCTAATTGCCTTACTCTTTCTCGTGAAACATTAATTTGTCTTCCTATTTCTGCGAGTGTTAATGGTTCTTCACCATCTAGCCCAAATCTGAGCTTCATGATTTTTTGCTCTCTTTCATTTAATTGAGAAAGCCAAGTTCCTAAATGCTCTTTTTGAATAGTTCTATCCATACCCTCCATAGGCTCTTCACAGTTTGGATCAGGTATGAGTTCACCAAGAGTACTTCTGTCTTCTTCCCCTCTTGCATGTGCATCTAAGGAGGCGCAAGGAGCACTTTGAGAAATTAAATCTTCTAAATCTTTTTGATCAATTCCCATCTCAGTTGCCATTTCCAATCTTGTAGGTTGTCTTCCAAATTTATGTGATAATTCTCTAGAAACCCTTCTCATTTTGGACAGTTTTTCACTTATGTGAATAGGCAAACGGATGGTTCTAGCACTGTTATCAATTGCCCTCGTCATTCCTTGTCTAATCCACCAGTAAGCATAAGTTGAGAATTTATATCCCATAGCAGGATCAAATTTATCTACAGCTCTTTCAAGACCAATAGCCCCTTCCTGGACAAGATCTAATAATTCAAGTCCTTGGTTTTGGTATTTTTTTGCAACCGAAACAACGAGTCTTAGATTAGCTGCCATCATTCTATCTCTTGCTCTTTTGCCAATCTTAATTTGATAAAGATTTTGTTGGGTTCTATCAGTTTCAGGAATTTGTAGCAACTTTTTCATGTTTTGAACATGATGAGCTAACTCTATTTCCTCTGCTGGAGTCAAAAGAGGTACTCTTCCAATGCTACTTAAGTAATAGCCAATAGAATCTGAAGCAAGTCTGCCAGATTTTTTTTGGCTTTGTTTTGCTGTAAGACTGGATTTCGATTTGCGAGACTTGCCCGCAGTGTTTGGTAATCTTGGCTCATCAAAATTGTTGTTTGAAGAGCTTTTCGCAGATTCCAGAGGGATCCCCATCACCCTGGCCTCCTAAATAATGGATTTTTTAAAAAGCTAGCACTGAAATTGAAATAAAAACTACTTTTACGTTGAAATTTTAAAGACAAAAAATTTTCTTTTAAAGCTTATTTCTTGAAATCCATTGATATGAAACGATTTTACAAAAAATAAAAAAAATTTAAAATATTAAGTATTTTTTTAAATGTTGTAAAAATAAATATTAATTTTATTTTTCTATGAGGTCAATTTGCGAACGATTATGCGATGAATCTAATTCATATTTCGAATATGAACCATCATCTTTCATTATCCAAGAAAAGTAATTATCATTAATATAAGTTTGCAAAAGTGTGTATATTTTAGATTTCAATTCATAATCCTCTATAGGAGTAATAGCTTCTATTCTTCTATCAAGATTTCTTCTCATCCAATCTGCACTCCCTATAAAAACCTCATTATCCCCGTTATTACAAAACCAAAAAACTCTTGAGTGTTCAAGAAAATGGCCAATAATGCTAATAACTTTAATATTTTCACTTAAATCTTTTCTTTGGGGATATAAGCAACAAATACCTCTTATGATGAGGCTAATTTTTACACCTGAGTCTGAAGCTAAATAAAGCAGTCTAATTATTTCTGGGTCTACTAAAGAATTCATTTTTGCGATTATTTCGGCTTTTTTGCCTTCCTCTGCATTTTTAATTTCTCTATTTATCAGAAATATAAATTTATCTCTCATCGATGAGGGGGAAACTAATAACTTTTGATAACTTTTTTGTTTAGAAAAACCAGATAAGTAGTTAAATAACTCAAGTAAATCAGATGCAATATCAGGATCCGTTGAAAGTAATCCTAAATCTGTATAAAACTTTGAAGTATTAGAGTTATAATTTCCTGTTCCAATATGGAAATAATTCCTTAAGCGTCCTTTTTCTTTCCTTACTATTAAGGCAATTTTTGTATGTGTTTTAAATCCGATGATTCCATATACAACATGAATTCCGGCTTGTTCAAGTTGTTTTGCCCATTGAATATTATTGTCTTCATCAAATCTCGCTTTTAGTTCAACAAGAGTCATTACTTCTTTCCCATTCTCAGCAGCTCTCATTAAAGCTGCAATGATAGGAGAATCTTGGGAAACTCGATATAAAGTAATTTTTATAGCCATTACAAGTGGATCATCAGCTGCTCTGTTTATAAATTCTTCAACTGAGGTTTTAAATAAGTCATAGGGATGATGAAGCAGAATATTTTTTTTTCTAAGTATCTTGAAAATAGAGTTAGGGTTTTTGTTTGAAGGCAAATCTAAATGTTTTAACTCTGGATGAGTTTTTCCAATTTGTAGATTTTCTTTTAAATCATCTCTATCAATTTTTGTAAGCTGATTTAAATCGTCTAGGCCTAATAAACTTTTGCAAAAGTATATATATTCTTTCTGTATTGAGATACTTTCAATAAGTAACTTTAGAATATTTTCTGGCATATCTGACTCCACTTCTAATCTAACTACATCTCCACCTAATCTTCTTTTTTGCAAACTTTGTTCAACAGCTAAAAGAAGATCATCAGCTTCAAGTTCTTTTAATTCTAAATCTGCATCTCTTGTCACTCTAAAAAAAGAGTAATTTATACATTCCATTCCGTTAAATAAAGTATTTATATTATTCCCAATTAAATCTTCAACACTTATGAAATAGTGAGAACTTTCATCACTAAGTTGAGTAATTTCATTGGGAATTCGTATAAATCGGGGTATATTTTTCGTGGGTATTTTTACTCTGACAAACTGATTTTTAGAATCCTCCTCATCCTTTATTAACGCTGCTAAATTTAGACTTAAATTACTTATAAAAGGAAATGGATGTGCAGGATCAACAACTAATGGAGTTAATAAAGGGAAAATTGATGTTTTAAAGAAGTTATTACTCCAATTTCTTTGATTTTCACTTAGGTCCTTATATTTTTTTAAAATTATCCCTTTTTCTTTTAATTCATTTTTTAATTCATTATTTACATAGTTTTCCTGGAGAATAGTTAACTTTTTTATTTCATTATTGATTTTTTTTAATTGCTCTTTAGGTGTAAGCCCGTCAATACTTTTTTTAGTAATTTCTGCTTCAACTTGAGCCTTTAATGAAGCTACTCTTACCATAAAAAACTCATCAAGATTATTACTAAAAATTGAACAAAATTTTACTTTATCTAGAATTTTGTACTCCTTTTCCATACCAGTAAGGAGGACTCTTTTATTGAATTCAATCCAACTTAATTCTCTATTAATAAAAACATCAGTCTGGCTTTTCATTAAAAAACTTTTAATTTTTGATTTTTAAAAGAATTATTATTTTTACCCTCTGCAATAAGGTATATCATGAAAAGTAAGATAACGGAACCAGCTATAAAAGGCGATTTAGGACCAAAACTATCATAAACCCTTCCGGCCATTGCAATTCCTAAAACTCCTCCAAGACTCTGTAGACCCTGAAGGTTGCTTAAAATTGATCCTTGTTTATCAATATCTAATTTCTTAGATATTAGTGCTCTTAACGTAGGCGTAATTAACCCTGCCCCAACGGCTAAAAATGAAACAGCTGAATAAATATTAATTGTCGCATTTTCTTTTGGAGCAGTTATTAAAAGAGCACATGCCACAAGAATAAAGCCTGATCCGACGAGAGTTAATCGCATTTCGCCAAATTGCTTTACCAGAGGCCCAATTAATCCTCCCTGAACGATAATTGCAATGATTCCTACTACAACAAGAGTTCCACTTGATGCTTTGGTCGTCCAGTTTAAAGATTCTTGAAGGAAAAATATCAGGATATTGGTCAATCCAGTAAAAGCAATAAAGTAAATAAAAAAAGCTAATGATAATTTTTTAATCTTTTCTTCTTTGAAAACTGTAAATAGAGCTTTTAAAGGGTTTTTTAAAATAGTTTTTGATTTGCTTGAGTCACTTTTAGGCTTGGTTTCTGGTAAGTAAAAAAATACAAGTAGAAAATTTATTATTGGAATGATTGAGGCTATCAAAACTGGAATAATAAAATTATTATTTGTATTTCTTGCAAAAATGACAACAAAAATATTACCTAAGAAAAAACTTAAACCAAAAGCTACACCAATAAGCCCAAATGTTTTTGCTCTTTTTTCAGGGCTTGAAATATCTGCAAGAATTGTTGTTGCAGTAGCTGCAGTGCCCCCACTTAAACCGTCAATTAGTCTTGCTAAAAATAATAAAAATAACGGGATAGAGGCTATTGAATTTGACCAATTAAAAAGAACTGTAAAAGATAATATTGATATTCCTATTACTGAACCAGTAATACAAAAAAGAGTCACAGGTCTTCTTCCATATCTATCACTCAAAACTCCTATAAAAGGAGAAGCTGTAAATTGAGCTAATTGATAAGTGCATGATAATAAACCATATGTACTTGCTTTAGAATCAAAAAGTAAAACAAAAGAGGGTAATATAGGTAACAGTATACTTTCACTTAAACGATCATTTAGAAGAGTGATAAACGCACTAAGTAGAGTAAATTTTTTATTTGGTTTTAATAAACTTTCTTTCATAATATTTACCTTCATTGCGATTAACTTTTACTACCATACTTGTTAATGGAGATTATTGTGCCCGGCATTGTTTATTTGGTTGGAGCAGGTCCTGGTGACCCTGAGCTTTTAACTCTTAAAGCTTTACGCCTAATAAAAAATTGTGATGCATTGGTTCATGATGCTTTAATTCCTGATGAAATAACAAAAGAGGCAGGAAAAAATACAGAAATTTTCCATGTAGGCAAAAGAGCTGGGAAGTGTTCTGTACCTCAGGCTGAAACTAATGCTCTTATTTTGAAATTGGCAAAAGAAGGCAAAAATGTCGTAAGGCTTAAAGGGGGAGATCCATTCGTCTTTTCTAGAGGTGGTGAAGAGGTATCGATTTTAGAAAAAAATGGAATTTCAGTTGAAATTGTTCCTGGTATTACTTCTGGAATAGCTGCCCCTACATATTTTGGTATTCCTTTAACCCATAGAGATGCTGCTAGTTCCGTAACTTTCGTCACTGGACATGAGCGTGTAGATAAGGAAAAAAAGACAGTGAATTGGAGAGATTTAGCTAAATCATCAGATAGCTTAGTAATTTTTATGGGTATAAAAAATATTGAATATATTGTGGAAGAATTAATATTAGGTGGTTTAGATAAAAATACTAAATGCGCTGTGATTCAAGAAGCTACTTTAAAAAATCAAAAATGTTTGATAGAGGAATTAAATAATCTTCCAGATAAAATCAAAGATAAAGAATTTTCAGCTCCATCAATTATCATTATTGGAAAAATTGTTGAATTTAAGGTTAATAATAATATAACTAAAGTATCTGAAGTCTATTTACCAGATATTAATAAAGTTCAACTATATAATAAATCCCAAAAATAAATTGGATCGAATTTAGTTTTAAGCTTTAAATCATTAACTTGATTAATTTGTCTGCAAGATAAGCTATTAATTGCAACTATTATGTCATCATTTTGAAATTCTGGAGGAATTAATTCTTCTTTTACAATTTTCAGTTTTAAAGCTTTAGAAATCATAATTCCCTCTAAACAGCCGCTCTCTTTTCTTGGAGTTATCCATTGATTATTTCTTTTAATAAGAAGATTAAATGTACTTCCACAACAAAGTTCACCTGACGTATTCAAAAGGATAGAATCATCAAACGATTTTTCACTAGCTTCTGTCAAAACTTGTATTGCCTGATTATATGAAAATGTTTTGCATTTACTTATAAGACTGAATTCATTTATTTTTTCTGTTTGACTAATGCAAACGCTTATTGGATTAAAATTTGGTTTGATTCTATAGAACTCAAGCCATATATTATCTAAATCTTTTGTCTCTGAAGTGCTATCAATTGTTAGTGTTCGACCTTCATTAGTTCCTCGACTATAGTTTATTCTTACTGAAGCAAATTGATCATTTTTAAGCGATAACTTTCTAATTCCATCCTGAATAAGTTGTTTCAAGGTTAATTTATTTATTTTGAGATTAATATTTAAAATCTTGCTACTTTTTTCTAACCTTTTCAGATGTTCATCAAAAAGAATAGGTTTGTTTTCTTTTATCAAAATAGTCTCAAATATACCATCAGCAAATTTTAATCCTCTATTATTAGCAGCAATAAATATTCTATCAATATCCAACCATTGATCCTTGTGCCAGCCTAATGTTTCAATCATTTCAGTGAATCAATTAACGGTAAAAGTTTCCACTTTAATTCTTTAGTTTCCTCTTCAGGGTTTGAGTCAATAACTATTCCGCAACCAGCATATATATTGATTTTTTTGTCTTTAATTAAAAATGATCTTATTAGTATATTACTGTCAAATTCTCCATTCCAATCAAGCTTCAAAAATGAGCCACAGTATGGTCCACGTTCACATTCTTCTAATTCAAAAAGTCTCTGGCATGATCTCAATTTAGGGGCTCCAGTTATAGAGCCCCCAGGCCAACAAGCTTGTAGTAAATCAATCCAGTTTTTGTCTTTTTTTAATTTGCCTCTGATTACTGATGTTAGATGATGAACTTTTAAGAAACTTTCAAGCTTTAATATTTCTGGCACCATAATACTTCCTGTTTCGCAAACTTTACTTAAATCATTTCTTATTAGGTCAACAATCATAATATTTTCGGCTCTATCTTTTTCGTTCGTTATTAAATCGATAGCATTAAGAGCGTCTTGATTTAAATCCTTATCTCTGGATCTAGTTCCTTTGATTGGTCTTGATTCTACAAAATTTTTATTATCTAATTTTATAAATCTTTCTGGCGAGGTAGATAATACAGCCTCTTTATAATTATCATTATTTATTATTATTCCTCCAAAGGGAGCTCTTAATTTCCTTCTTATTTTCAAATAAATATCTAGAGGATTATAGTTTTTGGAAGATTCAATTTCGCATTTAGTTGTTAGGTTTGCTTGAAATATATCTCCTAAGGAAATTAATTTTTTTAATTTTAAAATATTTTTCTGAAATTTTTCAGCCATTTCGTCCAAATTTATTTTTGAAAAATCAAAATTCAACTTTGTTTTAATAATATTTTCTTCTTCGTTATTTTTTATATTGTTGATTATGTTTTTATAATTCATCAGTTCAGATGAGTTTGTGCCTTCGATAATTATTTCTTTTTTTATTAGATTACATTTAATGATTGGATCATATGATGCAATCCATAAAGTTGCCATATTAGATTTTTTCCATGGGTTTTTTGGTTCTATGTAAACTCCAGCTTCATAACTTAACCATCCGATCCAAAATCCTTTTTCAATATTTCTTAAATTGTTAAATGGATTATTAGTTTTGTCTAAGTTATTGATATCTCTTGATTGGATTATTTTTTTGGGTTTAATTCCTATTATTGACCATTCCCCATTTTCTTTGCCATCGCTGTCTAGCCAAGCTAATCCTTTATCTCCAAATTTTTTTGTTAGATGATGTGTAATCAGTGCTGGATCTATCCATTTTTCTAGAATTATTTTTTTTATTTTCATTTTTTATTATTGTTATTAAGCCATTTTTCATAAGCAGCATTTCTAATTCTGCAGCTATCACACTTACCGCATGGTTTTGAATTACCTGAATAACAACTCCATGTTTTATCTAAAGGGACATGATTATCAAAAGCTAATTTAATAATTTCCTCTTTATTTAAATCTAATAGTGGTGTCCAAAGTTTTATTGGATTATTTTCTCTTCCTCTCTTATTGGCTAAATCTGCTAACTCTTGAAATTTTTTAATGTAGTCAGGTCTGCAATCTGGATAACCAGAATAATCTAGTGCATTAACTCCTAATCCTATAAAATCAGCATCTATTGCTTCGGCATAACTTAATGCAACGGAAATAAATATAGTATTTCTCCCAGGAACATAAGTATTAGGAATTTTATTAGTTTGTACTCCTTCTATTGGAATATTTTTTTGAGTATCAGTTAATGACGAGCCTCCCCATAAAGATAAGTCAAGCTTAATGATTTTAAATTCGTCGATATCAAAGTGTTTTGCAATTATGGATGCAGAATTTAATTCTTTTTTATGACGTTGACCGTAGTCAAATGAAAGGCCAAAAATTTTAGCTTCGGATTTTTTGGCGATACCAGTAACTGTAGAAGAATCTAAACCCCCAGATAATAAAACTACTATCGATTTATTTTTAAGAGTCATATGATTTCAATTAATTTTTAAGTATTTGTGAGTTTGAAGGCTCAATTTCCAATCGGGGTTATTTTTTACGAAATCAATAGCAAGAGAAAAACCATTCGCATTGTTCCATGCAGGCTGTAAATAAAAAATTTTATCTTCTTTTTTTAAGCCATCTTCGCTTTTAGAGAGTTGATATTGTTTTAAAGTTTCTTTTTTTATTTGAATAGCAAATTCAATATCTTCTATTTCATTTATGATTATTTTGATCTCATTACAGTTTTTTAAAAAATAATTTTTTGGAGGTGAGTGTCTTTTAGGAGATAAAGTAATCCAGTCATAGCTTCCTGATATCGAATTAACTCCACTTGTCTCAATATGAATCTTCATTGGCTTTTGTTCTTCTCCCATTGTCATTTTTTTTATAGCTTTGCAAAAATTATCCAAGTTATGTTGTAAAGGTTCTCCACCTGTAATAACACAAAAAGATGCTCCTTTTTTTCTGGCAATTTTTATGCGATCTATTATTTTTTCAATTGATATAGAAGGGTGTTTTTTCTCGTCCCATGAATTCTTGGTATCGCACCACGAGCATCCAACTTTGCATCCGGCTAATCTTACAAAAAAAGCACTTTTTCCAGCGTGATAACCTTCACCTTGTAATGAATGAAATTGTTCGACTAAGGGTAAAAAATTTGTCATTTTCATTCAAAAAAATAAAGAATATTAATTTGATTGAGTTAACTTATCTTGAGAGGCTTTTATTAATCCTTTAAATAAAGGATGAGGTTTGCCAGGTCTTGATAAAAACTCAGGATGATATTGACAGGCTAAGAAGTATGGATGATTTTCTAACTCAATTAACTCAACTAATCTGCCATCTGGTGATGTACCACTAATTTTGTATCCAGAATCTAAAAAACTTTGTCTGTAGTAATTATTAAATTCGTATCTATGCCGATGTCTCTCATAAATAACATCCTCATCATATAAGTTTTTTCCAGTTGTATTTTTTGTCAGTCTACATGGATAAACTCCAAGTCTCATTGTCCCACCTAAATCAACTACATCTTCCTGTTCTGGTAATAAATGTATCACTGGATTTGGAGTTTTTGGGTCTAGTTCTGAACTAGATGCATCTGGAAGATTAGCTACATTCCTGGCCCATTCTATAACTGCACATTGCATGCCAAGGCACAAACCTAAAAAGGGAATTTTATTTTCTCTTGCGAATTTTATAGCCGAAATTTTTCCATTTACTCCTCTATTGCCAAATCCCCCGGGTACGACAATTGCATCAACTTCATTTAAGTAAGTTTCTGCTGAATTTTTTTCTATCATTTCAGCACTTACCCAATGTAAATCTAATAAAGCCCTTTGTTCAATGCATGCATGTCTTAAAGCTTCAACAACGGATAAATATGCATCTCCAAGTTCAATATATTTGCCTACAAGTGCAACTTTTATTGGATCTCCAGGATTTCTTAGGTTGTGTATTAGTTGCTCCCAATTTTTCAAATCACATTTTTTATCTTCAAGGTCTAAATACTTCAAGGTTTCTTTGCATAAACCTTCTTTTTTTAAAGAAAGAGGTACAGAATATATACTGTCTGCGTCTAAAGCTTCAATTACAGAGTTGATATTGACACCGCAAAAACCACTAAGCTTTTTTTTAAGAGCTTTATTGATAGATTTATCACTTCGGCATACAAGTAAATCTGGCTGAATTCCAATTGATCTTAATTCTTTCACTGAATGTTGTGTTGGTTTAGTTTTTATTTCGCCAGAGGTTTTGATGTAAGGAAGTAATGTTACGTGTATGTATGCAACATCGTTCCTATTTACATCATTTTTGAATTCTCTTATTGCCTCTAAAAAAGGTAGAGATTCAATATCACCAACTGTTCCACCAATTTCAGTAATAATAATATCTGCATTGCTGTTAGAGGCTACTCTATGAATCCTTTCTCTAATTTCTCCCGTTATGTGAGGTATTACTTGCACAGTTCCACCGTTATAATTGCCTCTTCTTTCTTTATTAATAACTGCTTGATAAATAGAACCCGTAGTCACACTATTTAACCTAGTCATTGCAGTATCAGTAAATCTTTCATAATGACCTAAATCTAGATCGGTTTCAGCCCCATCTTCGGTTACAAATACTTCTCCATGTTGAAAAGGGCTCATTGTTCCTGGATCAACATTTAGATATGGATCTAGTTTTAATATTGAAACACTATATCCTCTAGATTTTAATAATCTTCCTAAGCTTGCAGCTACAATCCCTTTACCAATGCTAGAAACTACTCCTCCTGTGACAAATACAAATTTTGACATTAAATATTTTTAATTAAGCACAGCCTCCTTATATTTTATTTAAACAAAAAACTTTTAGAACATCCATATATATTCTTATTCATCAATTGTTATTTCAATATCTAATTCTTTTAATTGTGATTCAGAGACACTGGAAGGTGCATTTGTGAGAAGACATTTTGCTTGTTGATTTTTTGGAAACGCAATGGTTTCTCTGATTGAATCTGAACCAATGATCAGCATGGTAATACGATCCAATCCAAACGCTATTCCACCATGAGGAGGAGCCCCCATTTCTAAGGCTTCTATTAAAAATCCAAATTTTTCATCAATCTCTTTATCAGTAAGTCCTACCGTTTTCAGAACCTGTCTTTGTAATTTCGCCTCATGAATACGTAAAGAGCCACCTCCTAACTCCAATCCATTGAGAACTAAGTCATAAGCATTTGCTGTAGAGCTCTCAATTTCTTTTTTCAAGTTTTCAGTATCTTTAGATTTTATATTTTTTGGAGAACAAAAAGGATGATGTAAAGCTTCATATCTATTTTCATCTTCATTTCTCTCAAACATAGGGAAGTCAGTTACCCATAAGAAATTCCATTTGCTTTTATCTATGAGATTTAATTCTTTTGCGATATATTGTCTAACCCTATCTAATGACTGATTGACAATTTGTTTATCTCCAGCTCCTAAGAGGATTAAGTCTCCATCTTTTGCTTCTGTGATTTTTAAAATATCAGCTATATGCTCTTCACTTAAATTATTTTTAATTGCCCCAATAGTCTCAAGCTCATCTCCTTTGACCCTTATAAAGGCTAAACCACCAGCTCCTGCGTCTTGAGCTACTTTGAAGATGTCACCTCCCGGTTTAATTCTTACGTTGCTAATACTTGAATTGCCTCCTTTGACTGTTATGGATTTTATATACCCTCCAGACTTAATTGCTTTGGTGAAAATATTAAATCCAATATTACCTAATACTCCTCCTAAATCTTTCAATAACATTTGATATCTAGTATCTGGTCTATCAGTGCCGTAATTATCCATTGCTGCCTGCCATGTCATTCTTGGAAAAGCATTATTAAAATTAATATTTAACACTTCTTTCCATATTTTTTTTATGAGACTTTCATTAAAAGAAATTATTTCTTCTTCACTAATAAAGCTCATCTCAATATCTAATTGAGTAAACTCTGGCTGTCTATCTGCCCTTAAGTCTTCATCACGGAAACATTTTGCGATTTGATAATACTTATCTAAGCCCCCAACCATTAAAAGTTGTTTAAAGAGTTGTGGCGATTGAGGTAAAGCAAAAAATTCTCCATTTGAAAGACGTGCAGGAACAAGAAAATCGCGAGCCCCTTCAGGAGTTGACTTTGTAAGTAATGGGGTCTCTACTTCTGTAAATCCAAAATTATCAAGAAATTCTCTTGCAACTTTAATAATCTTATGTCTTGTTTTTAAATTTTCTAGTAATTTTCCCCTTCTTAAATCAAGGTATCTATATTTTAATCTGAGTTCCTCTTTTGTATTTTCATAATCATGTATAGATACTGGAAAAGGTAAGTTGTTTTTAATTTGGTTGAGAATTTGCAAATCTTTAACCTTAAGCTCTAACTCTCCAGTACTTAAATTTGTATTTATGGAATCTTTGGGCCTTTCATTAATAATTCCGCTGACCATTATTACTGTTTCATTTCTTAGAGTTTCTGCCTGTTTAAATAGATCTGCACCATCATCGGGGTTAATTGTTATTTGTAGGAATCCACTATGGTCTCTTAAATCAATAAAAATTACACCACCATGATCTCTTCTTCTATCTACCCATCCGCATAAATTAACTAATTTACCAATATCTGTATTATTCAGTTCTTTACAAATTTTGTTTCTCATCTAAGTATGGTTTATTTATCAATAACTTATAATAATTCTTTGAGGGTAAATTTAGTTAATAATTCTTTTTATAAAACGCTCTTTTTGTTATAACCCCGTTGAATTTTTTGCCTCTTATTAATATTTCAACTTCATTATTTATTAAGGCATGCGAAGTATTGATGTATGCAAAAGCAATAGCTTGTTGTTTAGTTGGAGACCAACTGCCGCTAGTGATAGTTCCAATATTCTCATCACCTTTAAGCACTGGGCAACCTTTTCTTCCTATTGCTTTACCTTTTATAGAGAGACCAACTAACTTTTTTTGAATGCCTAATCTTGACTGCTCTTCAAGAACTCTTCTGCCAATGAATTCGTGATTATTTTCTAGATGTACTAGCCATCCTAACCCTGCTTCATATGGAGAAGTTTCTTCATTTATGTCTTGCCCATAAAGATGCATGCCTGCTTCAAGTCTAAGAGTATCTCTAGCTCCTAAACCACAAGGTGCAACATTTTTAGAAATTGAGAAATCCCATAAATTAATTGCTGCTTTTTTAGATAAAAGTATTTCTAGACCATTTTCCCCCGTATAGCCTGTCTTTGAAAAGAAAATTTTTTCCTTAGGTGAAATATGTTCAAAAATTTTATATTCGCATCCAAAGTTAGGGATATGTGAGATCGAAGATTCAATCCATTCTTCAAATAAACCGAATGAGTTTTTTCCCTGTAGTGCTAAAAGTACTTTGTCTTTTTTAAAGTTTGTTATCGAAATTTCAGACATATTTAAATTATTTTTTATCCACTGAAAATCTTTTTCATATCTACTTGCATTAACTATTAACAATAATTCTGATATGTCATTTTTTTGTATACCAAGGTCATAAATTATTAAGTCATCTATTATTCCTCCTTTATCATTGAGCATTACTGTATAAAGCCCCTGACCTTCACAAAAGGAGTATAAATTAGTAGGAAAAAGTTTTTGAATATAATCCTTTGGATTGATTCCCTTGATAGAAATCACACCCATGTGAGAAATATCAAATAATCCTGCTGAATATCTAACTGATTCATGCTCTTTAATTAATCCTGAAAATGATATGGGCATTTCCCACCCTGCAAAATCCACTAATTTTGCATTGGATTCAACATATTTTGAATAAAGAGGACTTTTTAGCAAATCCATGAAATATTTAGTTTCTATTTAGTATTTCTACACTTTAGTTTAGAAATTTTTTATTGCATATTTTCTAATGACAAAATTAAGCTTCTAAGTACTTTGGCTGCAACTATGCTACTTACTCCGCTTCTATCAATTTCTGGAGATAATTCAACAATATCTGATCCCACGATTCTAAGTTCTTTTAAAGTTTTAAGTATCTCTTCAAAATCATTCCAAAAAAATCCTCCCGGTTCTGGAGTGCCCGTCCCTGCTAATAAACTGGGATCAAACCAATCTAAATCTACTGTTAAATAGATTGGAGACTTAGCGTATGGAAGAAGAGCTTGTCTTAACTCATATGCATTTCCGCCTGGACAAAAGTTAACTAATTGGTTGTTGTTATGCATAATTTCAAATTCTTCCTTAGTCCCACTTCTAATTCCTACTTGCAAAATTTTCTTTTTAGGTAGCACTTCTAAGCACCTTTTCATAGTACAAGCATGACTATGTTCATTCCCTATATATGATTCTCTTAAATCTGCATGAGCATCAAGTTGAACCAATATCAAATCTGGATATTTTTTTACTAATGCTTCAATTGCACCTCTTGTAATAGAGTGTTCGCCGCCAAGCATAATAGGACTAAGGCGTTTACTAATTAAATAATTTGTTGCTGATTTAACCGATTCAATAACAGATTTTGAGTCATTTTTATCAATTAGTATTGATCCAAAATCAACATACATAATATCCTCTAAGTCTTTTTTTATTTTTGGACAATATGTTTCTAAACAAGAACTGACTTGTCTTATTGCTTCTGGACCAAATCTTGCTCCTGGTTTAAACGAACATGTCCCGTCATAATTAACTCCAAATATTCCAATTGAGCAATTTTCGGGACTTCTTTTTGCTCCCATATAAATTGCATTTTCGTTATCAAATAAATTTTTTTTCATCTTATGAATCTAGTTCTTTTACAATTTTATTAGGCATCATTTTGAATGCTGCATTTTGAAAATTTAAATTCCAAATTTCACATCCTTTTTCTATTTTTATGACTTCATCATAATTTTGCTTTGATAAACTTAGATCTTCTGAAGAAGCAAATGTCCAACTCCAAATCCCGCTTGGATATATAGGCACAAAGGAATACATAGTTTCAGAAACTGTAAATATATTTTTTAGGCTTTTCAAAATATTTATGTGAATATTTTTGAAGGATTCAGGAGATTCGCTCTGAGTTGCTAATATCCCCCTTGGTGCAAGTATTCTTTTACATTCTTTATAAAAAGAATGTGAAAATAATAAATTTGAAAATTCTGAGGGATCTGAACAATCTATAAATATAACGTCGTAAAAATTATCTTTTCTTTTTTTTACCCATTTAACGCCATCATCAATATGTATTTCTAATCTTTTGTCATTCCATGCTTCGCCTGCAATTTCTTTTAGAAATTTTTTAGATATTTTGATTACCTCCTCATCAATTTCTACTAGATCAATTTTAGATATTTGAGAATATTTAACGCATTCTCTTACAGTACCACCGTCACCACCGCCAATAATTAGTACATTAGATTTTTCGTCAATGCTACTTAATGCAGGATGCACAAGACACTCATGATAATATTTCTCGTCTTTTAATGATGTCATCCAGCAACCATCTAACATTAAAGCTTTACCATAATATTCATTTTCAATAACAATAATTTCTTGATATTTTGAGGTTTTTTTAATTAGAATTTTCCCATTTAGGCCGAATCTTGAGCCTTTATGATATTCATCTATCCATGTTGTAATATCTGTCATTTGCTTTTAGGAATTTTTCCCGCCAGTTTTTGTTTGGCTATTTGCCAAAGCCGTTGAAAGTCTTCAGGAGTTTGTTTTTTAATATTATCTCCTGCATGCTCTTCGACGATTGAAAATCTGTCTAAAAATTTCATATTAGTTTTTTGAAGAGCTGATTCAGGATTGATCTTTAAAAAGTTTGAGAGATTAAGAAGGGTAAAGTAAATATCCCCAAATTCATTTTTTATCTCTGAATCATTTTTACTTTTAATTGCTTCCTTTAATTCATCAATCTCCTCTTCTAACTTTTTAAAAATCTCATCAGTACTTTCCCACTTGAAGCCATGTTCTTTAACAACATTTGTGATTTTACCTGTTCCAACCGTTGGCGGTAAATTTTTAATTTTCAAATTTAAATTTCTACTAATTGAAGATTTCATATGAGGTGCTTCTTTTTCTAAATTTTTTATATTTACCCAAATCTGTTGTGATTTTTTTAACGATACTTTTTCTTTTTTGTTAAAAATATATGGATGTCTATTAATAATTTTCTTGTTTAGATTTTTTATTACATCATTTAGTGTAAATTCTTTTTCTTCGTAACCGATTTCAGCATGAAGCATGACTTGTAATAAAAGATCTCCTAACTCCTCACACATGTTATGTGCATTTTTTTCATATATCGCATCTATAAATTCATTACTTTCTTCATACAAAAATGGGATCAACGATATATGAGACTGTATTTTCTGCCATGGGCAGCCCCATGTTTTATCTTTTAATGCTTTGATATTAGATATTAAGTTTTTAAAACTATTTATAGTCTCTAAATCGGAATTATTTTCCAATTTATATCTATTGTTTGAGGACATAGGATATATTTTATTAATTAAATTTTGCCTCAATCATGAAATATTTAAATACTTAGTATAAATTTTTCAACTTCATCTATTAGAATGATCTATGATGAGGGCGATTAGCTCAGCGGTAGAGCGCCTGCCTTACAAGCAGGATGTCCCTGGTTCGAACCCTGGATCGCCCATTTATTATTTTTCTAATGACTGAGATCGTCAATCTTTCAATCAGTCAAAATGCTGCTTCAGAACTATCTAGGCAAGCTTCTTTTGGAGGTTCTCCAGGAGAAATGTCGATTGATTTGGTAGAGGATAAAAATTGTTCCGAAGGATGGATGCATATAAAATTAAGGCCAGGTACATGTAATGGATCCCCTATTTCAAGAACTGAAGGAGTAACTTTGTATGCGGATGTAAAAAAGTTTAATTTACTGAAAGATTTAAAATTAGATTATTACGGTGATTTGAGCGGTGGTGGATTTCTTATTTCAACACCAAAAAATGCAAAACGTTGTTCCTGTGGTTCTGGCTTCAAACTTTTGTAGAATGGATGTGTCTTTTTTTGCAAACTAATATTATTTTCATTAATTGGCTGCTCTCAAGATAAAATAAACAAAAAGTTTATCGAAATAAAATTTACAAATGACAGAGATGAATGATCAATTATCTTTAGAGAATTATTCACCTTTTGAAGTAGAGAAAAAGTGGCAAGAAAAATGGGAAAGTTTAAAGGCGTTTAGTCCTAATCCTGAGGATGATGGTGAGCCTTTTTGTGTTGTCATTCCGCCACCAAATGTAACTGGATCTTTGCATATGGGGCATGCATTTAATACGGCTTTGATAGATGTTGTAGTACGTTTTCAAAGACTGTTAGGTAAAAATGTTTTGTGTTTACCGGGAACTGATCATGCTTCAATAGCTGTTCAAACTATTCTCGAAAAACAATTAAAAAGTGAAGGCAAAACAAGCGAGGATATTGGAAGAGATGAATTTCTTAAAAGAGCATGGAACTGGAAAGAACAAAGTGGTGGAAGAATAGTTTCTCAATTAAAAAGGATAGGATATTCAGTTGACTGGACTAGAGAAAGATTTACTCTTGATCAAAAATTAAATGAAGCAGTTATTGAGGCTTTTAATATTCTTTATAAAAAGAATTTAATTTATAGAGGCGAATATTTGGTTAATTGGTGCCCTGAATCTCAATCTGCCGTAAGTGATCTTGAAGTTGAAATGCAGGAAGTAAATGGTCATTTATGGCATTTTAAATACCCTTTAATTTCTGAAAGTGGTGAATACTTAGATAAGTACTTAGAAGTTGCAACAACAAGACCAGAAACTCTTTTGGGTGATACTGCTGTGGCAGTTAATCCTGATGATGATAGATATAAAGAATTTATTGGACTCAAAGTAAAAGTTCCTTTCGTTGATAGAGAAATACCTATTATCGCTGATTCACATGTTGATAAAGATTTTGGTACAGGTTGTGTGAAGGTTACTCCAGCTCATGATCCAAATGATTTTGCAATAGGAAAAAGGCATAATTTAAAACAGATTAATGTAATGAACAAAGATGGAACTTTAAATATTAATGCAGGTATTTTTCAAAATTTAGATAGATATGACGCTAGAAAGAAAATTATCAAAGAATTGGATAATTTAGGCCTGCTGATAAAGATAGAGGATTATAAACATACTGTTCCTTTTTCTGATAGAGGTAAGGTGCCAATTGAACCTTTATTGTCTACACAATGGTTTTTGAAAATGGATGATATATCACAAGGATGTCTTAATGAAATTGATTCTAAAAAACCATCGTTTATCCCTCCACGCTGGGAGAAAGTTTATAAGGATTGGTTAGAGAATATTAATGATTGGTGTATTAGTCGGCAATTGTGGTGGGGGCACCAAATACCGGCCTGGTATGTTTTAGATGAATCTCAAGACTCAATAGAACAAAATACTCCATATATCGTTGCAAGAAATGAAGAGGATGCCTTAATCGAAGCTAATAAAAAATTTGGATTAAATATTAAATTGGTTCGTGATAAAGATGTTTTGGATACATGGTTTTCAAGTGGTTTGTGGCCTT